>DATFQE010000078.1:0-4718 GCA_035264445.1 Gaiellaceae bacterium
TCAACCTGCGCTTCCAGTCGGCGACCGGCGCGCTCGAGAATCCCGCGCGCCTCAAGCTCGCAAAGCGCGAGATCGCGCGCATCCTGACCGTCCGCAACGAACGCGAAAGCACGCTGGGAACGAGGTAATGGCGAAGAAAGACACCGACAAGAACGAAGAGATTCAGGAGACTCAGGCGGAGGAGACGCAGCCCGAGGCTCCGGCGGCCGAGGCGACCGAGAAGCCGAAGCGCACGCGCGCAAAGGCGAAGCCGAAGGAGGAGCCGGCCGTCGAAGAGGCGGCCGCCGAGACCCCCGCGGCCGAGGACGAGGAGTCCGCACCCGCCGAGCCGGTGGCGGAGGCTGCTGCCGACGAGGAGCCTGTGCCCAAGGGGGCGTCCGCTGACGAGCCTGCGGCTGCGGAGGCGCCCGCCGAGGAGCCCGTGGCCGAGGAAGCGCCGGCCGAGGAGCCCGTCGCCGAGGAGCCTGCCGCCGAGGATCCTGCCGCCGAGGATCCTGCCGCCGAGGAGCCTGCCGCCGAGGAGCCCGTGGCCGAGGAGCCCGTCGCCGAGGAGCCGGTGGCCGAAGAGCCGCCCGCCGAGGAGCCCGCCGCCGCCGTCGAGGCCCCGACCGGGGCGGAGCCGAAGCGCAAGAAGAAGCGCGTCGCGCGCCCGCTGCGCCGTCAGCGGACGAAAGCGACGCGCGAGCGTCCCGCCGAGCGCAAACCGATCACGCGGACGCCGAAGCCCGAGGCCGATCGCGGTCGCCGCCAGGAGCGGCGCGGCGTCGTCGTCTCGAGCGCGATGGACAAGACGATCGTCGTCCAGGTGCAGACCATCAAGGCGCATCCGCGCTACAAGAAGGTTGTCCGCCGGACGCAGAAGTTCCACGCGCACGACGAGCAGAACCAGGCGAAGCAGGGCGACATCGTCCGCATCGTCGAGACGCGGCCGCTGTCCAAGACGAAGAACTGGCGCCTCGCCGAGGTCGTCGAGGAGGCCAAGTAGCGCCATGATCCAGCAGGAGTCACGCCTGAAGGTCGCCGACAACACGGGCGCGCGCGAGCTGCTCTGCATCCGCGTGCTCGGCGGTTCGAAGCGCCGCTACGCGCGGGTCGGCGACGTCATCGTCGGCACGGTCAAGGCGGCGACGCCGCAGGGCGCGATCAAGAAGGGCGAGGTCGTCCGTGCAGTCGTCGTCAGGACGAAGAAGCCGTACGGCCGAGATGACGGTACCCTGATCGCGTTCGACGAGAACGCGGCGGTGATCATCGACGCCGCCCGCAACCCTCGTGGGACGCGCATCTTCGGGCCCGTGGCCCGCGAGCTGCGCGACAAGAACTTCATGAAGATCGTGAGCCTCGCTCCGGAGGTCCTCTAAATGGCGACGAAGATGAAAATCAAGAAGGGCGATCTCGTCCAGATCCTCAGCGGCAAGGACCGCGGGAAGCAGGGACGGGTCATCGAGGCGCGTCCGGGCGAGCGGCGGGTGCTCGTGGAGAACCTCAACATCGTCAAGCGCCACATGAAGCCGCGCCCGATCAAGAACCCGAGCCGGATGGGCCAATCGCAGATCCAGCCGGGCGGCGTGATCGAGAAGCCCGCGCCTCTGCCGGTGGACAAGGTGATGGTCGTCTGCCCGGTGTGCAACCGGCCGACCCGCGTCGGCATGGTGATCAAGGACGTCAAGGACAAGCACTCCAGCGTCCGCGTCTGCCGCCGGGACGACTGCCGCCAGGAGATCGATCGCTGATGGCGACGAAGACCGCACAGAAGACGACGTACGTGCCGCGCCTGAAGCAGCGCTACGACGAGGAGCTTCGCGGCGAGCTGAAGGAACAGCTCGGCCTCGACACGGTGATGCAGGTGCCGCGGATCACGAAGATCACGCTGAACATGGGCGTCGGCGAGGGCAAGACCGATGCCAAGGCGCTGGACAGCGCGATCGAGGAGCTGACGATCATCGCCGGCCAGCGCGCGCAGCTGCGCCGCGCCCGGACGTCGATCGCCGGCTTCAAGATCCGCACAGGGATGCCGATCGGGGCGCGCGTCACGCTACGCGGCGCCCGGATGTGGGAGTTCCTCGATCGCCTCGTGTCGATCGCGCTACCGCGCATTCGAGACTTCCGCGGGCTGAACCCGCGCTCGTTCGACGGGCGGGGCAGCTACTCGCTCGGCATCCGCGAGCAGATCATCTTCCCGGAGATCGACTACGACGCAATTCCCGCGGTCCGCGGCCTCGACGTCGCGATCACGACCACCGCCGAGAACGACGAGCAGGGCCTCGCGCTCCTGCGCGCGCTCGGCCTGCCGTTCGCCGGCGAGCAAAGGAGCGATACCGAGTAATGGCCAAGAAGTCCCTGATCGTCAAGGCAGCCCGCGAGCCGCGGTACAAGGTTCGCAAGTACACCCGCTGCAACCGCTGTGGGCGCCCGCGCGCGGTCTTCCGCAAGTTCGGGCTCTGCCGGATCTGTCTGCGCGAGCTCGCCCACCAGGGCGCGATCCCCGGTATGACGAAGTCGAGCTGGTAGGTAGGAGGAACGATGCAGACGGATCCGATCGCCGACATGCTCACGCGCATTCGCAACGCCAACAAGGCGATGCACGAGCGCGCGGAGATGCCGACCTCGCGCCTGAAGGAGGAGATCGCCCGCATCCTCAAGGAGGAGGGCTACATCTCCGGCTACAGGGTCGAGAAGGGCGAGAGCTTCGACTCGCTCGTCGTCGAGCTCAAGTTCGGAAAGAACCGCGAGCGCGTCATCTCCAACCTCAAGCGCGTCTCCAAGCCGGGCCGCCGCGTCTACGCGCGCAAGGATCGCCTGCCGCGCGTGCTCGGAGGGATGGGCACGGCGATCCTGTCCACCTCCAAGGGAGTCGTGACGAGCCGCACGGCCGCCGAGCAGGGAATCGGCGGCGAGGTCGTCTGCTTCATCTGGTGAGCCTGCGATGAGCCGAATCGGAAAGAAGCCAATCGAGATCCCCAGCGGCGTCAACATCGCCGTCGATCCCGGCCGGGTGATGGTCAACGGCCCGCTCGGCGAGCTCCAGACGCAGGTGCCCCAGCGGATGAAGATCGAGCGCGACGGCGAAACCCTCGTCGTCACGCGTCCGACCGAGCGCGGGGAGGACCGCGCGCTGCACGGCCTGACCCGCACGCTCGTCGCGAACATGGTCGAGGGCGTCACGAAGGGCTTCGAGAAGCGGCTCGAGATCCAGGGCGTCGGCTATCGCGCAGCGCTGCGCGGTACGGCGCTGGAGCTCAACGTCGGCTACTCCCACCCCGTGGTAAAGGACGCGCCTGCCGGGATCACCTTCGAGGTTCCCGCGCCGACGCAGATCGTCGTCAAGGGGATCGACAAGCAGCAGGTCGGACAGATCGCCGCCGAGATCCGAAAGGTGCGGCCGCCCGAGCCGTACAAGGGCAAGGGCATCCGCTACGAGGGCGAGTACGTCCGCCGCAAGGTCGGTAAGCGGGCCTAGTCATGAAGCTGACGACGAGACAGGCACGGGAGCGCCGTCACAAGCGCGTGCGCCGCGACGTCGCCGGGACGGCCGACCGGCCGCGCCTCTGCGTGTTCCGCTCGAACCGCGGGATCGAGGCGCAGCTGATCGACGACCAGGAGGCGAAGACGCTCGCCGCCGCCAGCTGGCTCGGCCTCAAGAAGAGCTTCAAGGGGAACAAGACGGAGCAGGCCAAGGAAGTCGGCAAGCTCCTGGCCGCGAACGCGAAGAAGGCCGGCGTCGAGAGCGTCGTCTTCGACCGCGGCGGCTACCTCTACCACGGACGCGTCAAGGCGCTCGCCGAGGGCGCGCGCGAAGGAGGACTCCACTTCTGACATGGCTGTAGACGTCGCTGAAAGCAGAGAGCTCAAGGAGCGCGTGGTCGAGATCAACCGCGTCGCCAAGGTGGTCAAGGGCGGACGGCGGTTCTCGTTCACGGCGCTGGTCGTGATCGGCGACGAGCACGAGCGGGTCGGCGTCGGCTACGGCAAGGCGCGCGAGGTTCCGCTCGCGATCTCCAAGGCCGTCGACGATGCGAAGAAGAACCTCTTCACGGTCCCGAGGCACGGCACCACGATCACGCACGAGATCATCGGGCGCTCCGACGCGGCGCGCGTCCTGCTCCGCCCCGCGAGCGAGGGAACCGGCGTCATCGCCGGCGGCGGCGTCCGTGCCGTGCTGGAGCTCGCCGGGATCCGCGACATCCTCGCGAAGAGCCTCGGCACCACGAACCCGATCAACATGCTGCGCGCGACCGTCAACGGGCTGCAGAACCTGCGCCGGCCCGAGGACGTGGCCAAGACGCGCGGGCTGCGGATCAAGGACGTGCTCCCGGTTCCCAAGCAGGTCAAGGAGGAGGAGGAGCAGCCGGCCACGGAGCCTGAGGCTCCTGCCGCCGAAGCGTCGGCGAAGCCAGTCGGCGAGCCCGCTGAGACCGAAGAGATGAAGCCTCCCTCCACGAAGAAGTCCGATGGCGACTAGCAAGGTCAAGATCACCCAGGTCCGCAGCCAGATCGGTCAGAGCGAGCGACATCGCGGCACGCTCCGCGCGCTCGGGCTGGGCAAGATCGGGCGCTCCGCGGAGCACCGGGAGAGCCCTCAGCTCGCCGGTATGCTGAGGAAGGTACGCCACCTCGTGAAGGTCGAAGATGCCTGAGGACCTGAACCTTTCGAGCCTGAAGCCCGCACAGAAGCGCGCCGACCGCAAGCGCATCGGCCGCGGCCTCGGCTCGGGCAAGGG
>DATFQE010000079.1:0-4212 GCA_035264445.1 Gaiellaceae bacterium
CTCATGCTCTCCACGCTGATCGCGCCGGACATCGTCGAGTACCTCGACACCGGCAAGATCGGCGCGCGGAGCGTCGCCGGCGAGCGGATCATCTTCGCTCGCCCGGGGCCCGAGCTCGAATATTGGGAGGACGAGGACTAGCTAGGAGACAACGCCCGCTCGCCTGGGCGAGCGTGCTCTCGCCTGAGCCGTCCTCTCGTTAGACGTAGTGAATCGAGTGCGAGAGAGCCAAAGTCAACGAGCAGGTGTCCACTGGCTCTCGACGCGGCGGTGGAGGATGGCGTTGCCGCGTTTGCCTGCGGTGTCGAGGACGCCCATTGCCGCAGGCAGTAGGTCATCTGTTGGGCGAGCCGGCCCTCGACTGAGGCTGCCTCGGCGAGTTGGGCGGTGTCGAAGAGTTCGGGAAGGCCGGGCGGAAGCAGGCTGGCGGCAGCGCCCGGGGAGGCGATGCGGACGGACCGTTCGACTGACACGAGCCGGCGGCCGACCACGACCCAGCCGTGGCGACGATAAGCCTGCCCTTGGCGGTAGACGCGAAGCTCGTCTTGGTGGCTAAGGATCAACTCGAGCTCGAAGCGCGGGCAGCAGAGCAGCGAGGGAATGCTGACGAGCAGGTTGAAGATGTCCTCCACCCGTCCCCGGCGCGGCGAACGACGGGCCGACAGCATCTCGCCTTCGTCGGAGAGCCTGATGATCCTGCGAACCAGGGGTATCGGCGCGACGAGACGGACCCGATGCCACCGTGTGAGCAGGTCTAGCTTGCGTCGCAGCGGCGCGAAGCTGCCGGTCTGGATCTCGACCAACAAGTTGCCGCGGACGAGATCGACGACGAAACCGTCGACGACCTGCTCGATGCGATCGCCCTGGCGTCGGTACCAGTCTTTGAGCTGGGCGTGCAGCGCACCCTCGTTCAGCGTCCCGATCGCCGGTGTAGATCGTCGTCGACGATCTTGCCGGCTGGGCCCGCCGCCTTCCAGCGCGCAAACAGCGCGCGCATCTGATCGCCCGCCGTTCTCAGGTCGCCGTAGGCGGCGATGCTGCTGGCCTCTTCGACGATGCGGCGCTTCGCATGCTCGGCTGCTTGTCGTTGCGAGTGGGCGCGCTGGCGGAGCCGGTCACGCGCGGCCTGGAAGGCTTGCCAGAGGCGCTGGTCGTGTTCGTTGCCGGCGAAGCCGATCGCCTTCCACTGCGTCATCAGATCGCGCATGCCGGCGAACGCCGAGCCGAAGTCGGTCGACTCCGCGAGCTCGCGTGCGCGAGCGACGAGGCGCTCCTTGCGATAGCGGCTCTGCTCGAACTCCTTCTCGCGCTTCTTGAAGTTCTCGCTGCGGCGATCGAAGAAGCGCCGGCGCGCGTCGTTGAACCGGCGCCAGAGCGCCTCTTCAGGCTGGCCGGCCGACCCGAGCGACTTCCACTCGTCCATCAGGCGCTTCATCTCGTCGGCCGTCGTCTTCCAGTCGGTTGAGTCCGACACCATCCGCGCACGGCTGATCAAGCGCTCCTTCTTTGCCGCTATGTCGGCGAAGCGCTTGTCGCGCTCGGCCCGCTTGCGCTTGTGCAGCTCGTAGAACGTGTCGAGCGCCGCGCGGAAGCGGCGGTAAAGCTCGTGGTTCCTACCACGGCCGGCGTAGCCGGCCTCTTTGAACTCACGCTGTAGACGTTGCGCTTTGCTGTGTCCGTCCTGGAACTTCTCGTATCGAATGAGCCCTTCGGCTTCGCGGATGATCGCCTCCTTGGCTTCGATCGCCCCGGGGCGGATGTCGTTCCGCCGGCCCGCGAAGCTGCTCTCCGGCGGCGAGCGCACTCGGCTGCAGCTGCTCCTCCTGATGCTCGGCGGCGCGAACTTCCTCGTCCTCGACGAGCCGACGAACCACCTCGACCTCGAGTCGGTCGAACGCCTCGAGTCCGCGATCGAGGAGTTCGACGGGACGGTCGTCTTCGTCTCGCACGACCGCTACTTCCTCGACCGAATCGCCGACCGCATCGTCGAAGTGCGCGACGGCGAGGCGAACGCGTACGAGGGCGGATGGAGCTACTGGCGAGAGCGGACCGGCGCGAACCGGCCCGCCGTCGCCGCGAGCTAGATCGCGTTCCGGTACGCCTCGAGCACGCCGTCCCAGCCGCCGTCGTAGCCGGCGCGCGACTTGGCGCCGTCCTCGAGCTTCTCCCAACCGGAGTGCACGAGCTCGACGCGCGTCCCGTCGCCTTCTGGCGTGAACGTGACCTCAAGCTCGGTGTCGGGCGTCTCGTCGGCGAACCCCGGACGCCAGGTGAACTGCAGCCGCGTGGGCGGCTCCCAGGCGAGGACCTTGCCCCAGACCGCCTCGCGCCCGTCCTTCGCGCTCTCGACGATCTGGTCGTCGCGGAAGGCCAGCCCCTCGGCCTCCTCGCCGAAGATGCCGTGCTTGTCGAGCGGCCACCAGGTCTGGATCCGGTCCGTGAAGACGCGGAACGCCGTCTCGGGATCCGCGTCGACGAGCACCGACTTGCGTACCGCCTCCGTCGTCTCGGTCGTGCTCATTTCTTCCTCCCTTCGTCCTGCTCGACCGCCCGCTTGAAGCTCTCGAGCGCGTCCGACCAGAACTCGTCGAAATAGTCGCGGAGCTCGGCGACGCTCTGTGCGTCGACGCCGTAGATCCGCCGGGTGCCGTTCCGTTGCTCGGTCACGAGTCCCGCCTCCTTCAGGACGCGGAGGTGCTGCGATACAGCCGGCCTGCTCACGGGCAGCTCGCGGGCGAGCTCGCCGACCGCGCGCGGCCCGCGGCGCAGGCGCTCGAAGATCGACCTGCGGGTCGGATCGCCGAGTGCCTGGATCGCCAATGCGTAAGCCATGACTTACCGTAAGCGTACACTTACCGAAATGTCCTGTCAAGCTCCGCGGGTGAACGATCCCGATCGGCTGCGGCAGTTCGAGATGTGGTTCGCGGAGGCGCGCGCGGCGGGTGTGCGGGTCCCGGAGGCGATGGCCGTGGCCACGGCAACGCCCCACGGGGCTCCGTCGGTCCGGATGGTGCTCCTGAAGGAGGTGGACGAGCGGGGTGTCGCCGGACGGTAGTTGGCTTGGTGGGTGAAGGACGCGGTTACGCTGAGGCTGCATCGGAGCTTCGCTCTCCGTTTGCCAGCCCGGGGCGTTCACGCGCCGCCGGGGCACTTTTGTCGGGTCGGTCGACGTTAGCTCGACGTTGCGCGTTCAGCCAGTCGTTGCCGGCCGCCGAAAATGTCCGCCCGACCGCGCACGGGCGACGGAGCACGATCCTGGCCGGCCAGTTTTTGACGCTTACCGGAAGCCGCCTCGGAACTCAAAGCTCTTTCTGAAGAAGGGCGGCTTGTCAAGTTGTCGTTGCTGGTTCACCTCCCCGTTTTTGCTCCCGGACGGATGCTCATCTCTTTCTTGGCGTTTGGTCGCACACCGTGTCGGTGGGAGCTGTCTCGGCGTCTCATTTCCATAAGGGGCCGTCAGGCGGCCAAAGCCAAGCGGGAGCTTGCCGGGACAGAGGTGGCGCCGGTTCGTGGCGCGGGCTTGAAGGGTTCGTTGCGGGAGAGCATGTGCCAGGCGGCGATCAGGATCTTGCGCGCGACCGCGGCATTCGCGGAGTTGTGGTTGCGCGAGCGGCGGCTGACGTCGAGGTAGAGCTGGTGCCAGGGGTTCGATTCGCGCCAGGCGTGTTGGGCGGCCTCGACCGCGGCCCAGCCGAGCAGCCGCGAGCCCGACTTGTTCAGCGGACCGGTGTGCGGCCGACCTTCACCGGATTGGCGGACACGTGGCGCGAGCCTGCCGTAGGAGACGAGCTTCTCCGGACCGGCGAAGCGGCCGATCTCGCCGACCTCGGCCGCGATCGTCAGCGCGAGCAGCTCGGCGACGCCGGGGATCGTGTCCAGCAGCACCGCGCGCGGATCGGCGTGGGCGAACGGTCGCAGCTCGGCGTCCAGCGGCACGAGCCGTGCGTCGAGGAAGTCGATCAGCGCCAGACACTCGCTGATCGAGTGTCGCCAGACCGCGGGCATGCCTGCTCGCTCGAGCAGCGTCATCCCGTCGGCGCGGCGCAGGCGCCGGAGCGAGACGCGGACGCCCCACTGTGTCTGCAGACCGAAGATGCGACCCTTGGCGCTGGTCCGCAGCCGCACCAGGTGCATGCGCCGGCGCAGCCGTTCCCGTAGCGCCCGCTCGTCGAGCGAGGGAAGCCACAACGCCGGCACCAGCTCGCGGCGCGA
>DATFQE010000080.1:0-3119 GCA_035264445.1 Gaiellaceae bacterium
CATGACGAACCCCGTGTCGGGGCCGATCTCGAACGGCTCGAGGCCGCTGAACCTCGGCCTCGACGGGCGCTTCGGGACCTGTCTCGGTGCCAGACCCCTGGTCGTGTCCGAAATGGCCCGGATGTGCTCCGGCCGCGTCCCGCAGCAGCCGCCGACCACGTTCACGAGGCCGTCGCGCGCGAACTCGGCCAGGAAGCGGCTCGTGTCGCCGGGCTGCTCGTCGTGCGAGCCCATCTCGTTCGGCAGGCCCGCGTTCGGATGGCAGGCGACGTAGGTCGGCGCGATCTCCGCGAGGTCGTGTACGAACGGCCGCATCTGAGCGGCGCCGAGCGAGCAGTTGACGCCGACGATCAGCGGCTTCGCATGCTCCACCGAGAGCCAGAACGCTTCGACCGTCTGCCCGGAAAGGTTCCGGCCCGAGAGGTCGATCGCCGTGAAGGACAGCCAGAGCGGCAGGTCCGGTGCCGTCTCCTGCGCCGCGACGATCGCCGCCTTGGCGTTGAGCGTGTCGAAGACCGTCTCGATCAGCAGGATGTCGACGCCGCCTTCGGCGAGCGCGCGGATCTGCTCGGCATACGCGTCGCGCACCTGGTCGAACGTCGCGGAGCGGTAGGCCGGGTCATCGACCTTGGGCGAGAGCGAGAGCGAGACGTTGAGCGGCCCGACGGAGCCCGCGACGAAGCCGTCGTGGTCGTCGGCAGCCTCGCGGGCGAGGCGCGCACCGGCGAGGTTCATCTCCGCGACCGCGCTCTCGAGCGCGTAGTCGGCCTGGCCGATCGAGGTCGCCGTGAAGGTATTCGTGGTCGCGATGTCCGCGCCGGCTTCGAAGTAGGCACGGTGGATCTCGGAGACGAGGTCCGGCTTCGTCAGGTTCAGCAGGTCGGGGTTGCCCTTGACGTCGTGCGAGTGTTCGGCGAACCGCTCGCCGCGCCAGTCCTCCTCCGTGATCCCGCGGCCCTGGAGCAGGACGCCCCACGCGCCGTCGAGCACGACGATCCGCTCGTCGAGAAGCCGCCTCAGTCTGTCGATTCGCTCCGTCGCCATTTCACTCGCTCCCGCCTATCGAGTCGCGGGAGCCGACGTTCGGGCTCGCGGGCTCTTTAGGCGTTTTTTAGCCTGGTCGCCAAGCTGCCTCAAAGCTTTCCAGGTCGCAAAAGCGTACCAAGAGGGCCGCGTCGGCCGGGACCACGCGTCCGGCTAGTGGCGTCTAGCCTCCGGATGAGCATGGCCCGCGGCCGCACACGACAGGCTTCCATTGTGGCAACGGTCGCGCAGCACGTCTGGGGGACGGCGCCCGCCTTCGTCGGGCCGCGGCACGAGCTGCGCGAGAAGCTCCTGCTCCGCGAGCTCCTCGCCGCCGGCCCGGGCCGCGAGATCCTCAACGCCGGCGCCGGGCTCGGCAGCTTCACCGCCTTGCTCGAAGGCCGCGGCTTCTCCGTCACGAGCTCCGACGTCTCGGAGCCGGCTCTGGACCATCTGTCCGAGCGGGTGGACGGCCTCGTCGTCCGGGCCGACCTGACGGAGCTTCCGTTCCCCGCTCAGAGCTTCGACGCCGTCGTGCTCGGCGAGGTCCTCGAGCACGTCGAGGACGACCGCGCCGCCCTCGCCGAGGTCCACCGTGTCCTGCGTCCCGGCGGGACGCTCGCTCTCTCCGTGCCGGCGAACCCTGCGTGGTTCGGCCCGAGCGACGTGTGGGCCGGGCACTTCCGGCGCTATGCCAGGGCCGACCTGGTCGAGAAGGTCACGACGGCCCGATTCGACGGGATCCGCTGCGTCGGCTGGGGCTTTCCCGTTTCCGCGGCGTACCACCGGACAGTGTTCGACCGGCGTGCCGAGCGCCTCGCGGGCGAGGGCCGGCCGCACGGCTGGAAGGCGGTCGCCGTCGCCGGGCTGCGGGCCGCGCTGCAAATCGACCGCGCGTTCGTCGGGGTGGAACGAGGCGCTCTGGGGTTCTTGCTGACCGCTCGGCGCGGTTAGCGCATGTGGCTGCGCAGAGCGCCGGTCGTCAGCTGGATGACCCACAGGCCGGCGAGCAGCGCGTAGACGATCGCGGGAAACGCGATCCCGAAAATGGCGAAGAGCGTCGCCACGTGGGTCTCCATGCCGAGGAAGAAGTGCATGCCGATCGGCACGAGCAGCTGCGCCACGACGATCGAAACGCCGACGTGGATCAACGCCCCGCGCATCTCACTCGGCGCGAGCTTGGGGAATCGGACGTCGATCCAGAGCGCCAGAGCGCCTGCTCCGACTCCAATCAGAAGGATCATCAGGGGGACGGCCATCACGAATACCGGCGCGCCGTGAGCATACCGGCGCTATCGGCTGTAACTGCCCGCTCCTAAAGAACTTGTAACCCCTTCTACGCGCGCGTGAACACAAGCACACCGGCCTCGTCGAGGGCGAGACGCCAGCGAGCGTCCGCCCGGAGAGCCGCAATCGCGTGCTGCAAGCGACCTCGCTGGGCCGACAGGTCCGTGACGGCGACGGCCAACCCGTCACGCTCGGCACCCGCGCGGACGCGCGGTAACCACCAGTCGGAGTCGTCGACGACGACCCACTCGGCCCTCGAGAGCAGCGGGAAGCTGTAGACGTACCTGCGGTTCGACAGGTGCGCGGCGAGCCGGTTCGTCGCGCTGACGGGAGCTCCCGCCGGGACGAGGTCGACCGCCTTCTGCGCAGCTCGGGCGCGTGCGTCGGGCCTCGAGAGGCCCCCGTAGTCACCGACCTGCGGAAGCGGCCCGAGGATGAGGCTCATGCTCGCCGCGACGAGCACGAGCGCGGCCGCCGTCGCGGCGTGGCGGCCGAGGCGTGCCGCGCCGAGCACGGTCGCGGCGATCGCGAACGGGATCAACGGCGAGGAGAGTTTTCCTCCGATGCTGGCGTCGGTGGCGCGCGACGAGAGCAGGACGAGCGCCAGCTCGGGCAGGGCGACGAGGAACAGCGTTGGCGACAGCGCGAACAGGCCGAGCAGCGGCCCGAACATCGTCGCGAGGAAGACGAGGTCGTTCCCGTTCGTCGCGGCGCCGAGGATGCGCAGTGGATCGGTAAGCAGTGTCTCCGCGATCCCGAGCGGCGAGCCGCCGACGGCCGCGTAGCGGCTCTCGAAGGGGCTTCCCGCG
>DATFQE010000081.1:0-17330 GCA_035264445.1 Gaiellaceae bacterium
GATGCGGGCCGGATAGAACCAGCCGAAGATCCCGCCGATCAGGATCAGCATGATCACGCCCGGCTGGAAGATCCCTAACGTGATGTCGCTAAGCCGGTCACCGGCGGTGGCGGCCAGCGCAATCACGAAGAGCAGCAGCGGGAAGGCCATCACGATCTCGGTGACGCGGGAGATGATCGCGTCGATCCCGCCGCGGAAGTAGCCGGCGATCGAGCCGAGCAGCACGCCGATGAACATCGACAGCAGCGTCGCGCCGATCGCGACCTCGAGCGAGACGCGCGCCCCGTAGAGCAGACGCAGGAACTGTCGCGCCCGAGCGTGTCCGAGGCGCCGAGCAGGAAGAAGATGTCCTCGTCGCGAGAGAAGCTGTGCGCCGTCGTCAGCGGGCCGACCGGCACGAGGGTCGTCGGGTCGACGCCCTCGCTCGGGAAGATGTCGTTCGGCCCGTGGCCCAGCCACTTCTCCGCGAGCGGGGCGCCGAAGAACGCGGCGACGAGCATGAGGATGATGAAGACGCCGCTCGCGATCGCGATCTTGTCGCGCGCGAACCGCCGCCAGACCTGTTCCCAGTAGCCGCGGGCCTTGACCTCGGCCTCGCCGAGCTGGCCGCCCGACTCGAGTGCGACCTCTGCTGCGAGGCCTGCACCTGCTGAGAGGGTTTCGCGTCGTTCCGGTGCCATCGGCTCGGGGAGGATAACGGCCCGCGTGGGCGCGTCAGTCGGTTAGACGCTTCCCCCGGACCCTTGTTAGGCGCGCCGCTGGTTACGACGGCTTATCGGAAGGCGCCTCAGCCTGACAGGGCGTCGGCGCCTGCGACGACCTCGAGGATCTCCTGCGTGATCTCGGCCTGCCGCGCGCGGTTCATCTGCAACGTCAGGTTGTCGATCAGCTCGCCGGCGTTCTTCGAGGCGTTGCGCATGGCGGTCATCCGCGCGCCCTGCTCCGACGCCGCGGACTCGAGCAGCGCACGGTAGATCTCGGTCTCGACGTAGACCGGCAGCAACCGCGCGAGGATCTGCTCGGGCTCGGGCTCGTAGATGAAGTCGCCGCGCAGCGCGGCCTCGCGCTCGTCCTCCTCGCGCTCGAGCGCCTGCTCGGGGATCGGGAGGATCTCGGCGTCGACGACTCGCTGGACGAGCGCCGACTCGAAGTGGTTGTAGACGATCCGCACGCTGTCGACCTCGCCGTTCGCATACAGCTCGGCAGCGTGATGCGCGATCGCCTGCGCATCGTGGTACTCGGGCCGGTCGCTGAAGCCGGTCCACGCACGCTCAACCTCGTACCGCCGGAAGCGGAGCGTCGAGGTGCCCTTCTTGCCCGAGACGCCGAAGCGGACCTCCACGCCCTCTGCCCGCAGGCGCCGCTCGACCGCGAACGCCTCCCGGAGCACCTGCGCGTTGAACGCGCCGGCCAGGCCGCGGTCGCCCGTCAGCGGGATCACGAGCGCTGTCCCGACGTCGCGGCGCTGCAGCAGCGGGAACTGGCGGAGCGACGTGCTCGCTCGGGCCGTCCCGGCCATGAGCTCGGTCATCCGGTCGGCATACGGCCGCATCGCCTCGATCCGCGCCTGGGCCCGCCGCAGCTTCGCGGCCGCGACGAGCTCCATCGCGCGCGTGATCTTGCGGGTGTTGCGGACGGAGCGGATCCGCCGCTTGATGTCCTGGACGGAGGCCATCAGTGCGTCCTCCGGTGATGCTGCCCCGCTTCTGGGTCGCGAGCACCAAGCCAGGGGCCGCACTCGGCCGCGTCAAAGGCTCGGTGCAGCCTTTGCAAGGCCGAGGGCGGTTCCCGGCGCCGCGTGATCGCGGCCCAGAAGCAGGCGTGTATTGCCGGAGGGCGCACTAAACCGCTTGCGGCTCCGTCTTGGCGAAGCTGCCTTTCACCTTCCCGACCTCTGCGGCGAGGTTCTGCTCGACCTCCTCGCTCAGGTCGCCGGTCTCGCGGATCGCCGCGTAGATCGAGCGTTCGGTACGGAGGTACTCGCGCAGCTCCTCCTGGAAGCGCGGCACGTCGTCGACGGGGATGTCGTCGAGGTGCTGGTTGATCCCGACCCAGATCGCCACGACCTGCTCCTCGACGGGCCACGGCTGGTACTGCGGCTGGTTGAGCGTGGCCACCATCCGCTCGCCGCGGGCGAGGGTCTGTTGCGTCTGGGGATCCAGCTCCGAGCCGAACTGCGCGAACGCCTCGAGCTCGCGGTACTGCGCGAGGTCCAGCCGCAGCCGGCCGGCGACCTTCTTCATCGCCTTGATCTGCGCGTTCCCACCTACGCGCGAGACGGAGACGCCGACGTTGATCGCCGGCCTCACGCCCGAGAAGAACAGCTCGGACTCGAGGAAGATCTGGCCGTCGGTGATCGAGATCACGTTCGTCGGGATGTAGGCGGAGATGTCACCGGCCTGCGTCTCGATCAGCGGGAGAGCGGTGAGCGACCCGGCGCCGAGCTCGTCCGAGAGCTTGCACGCGCGCTCGAGCAGCCGCGAGTGCAGGTAGAAGACGTCGCCCGGAAACGCCTCCCGGCCCGGCGGCCGGCGGAGGAGGAGCGACAGCTGCCGGTAGGCGTCCGCGTGCTTGGACAGGTCGTCGTACATGCAGAGCGCGTGGCGCCCGTCGAACATGAAGTACTCGCCCATCGCGGCGCCTGCGAAGGGCGCCATCCACTTGATCGGCGCCGCCTCGGACGCCGACGCGGCGACGATGATCGTGTACTCCATCGCGCCGGCCTCGCGGAGGCGCTCGTACACCTGGGCGACCGTCGAAGCCTTCTGACCGATGGCGACGTAGATGCAGATCACGTCCTGGCCGCGCTGGTTGAGGATCGTGTCGACGAGGACCGCCGTCTTGCCGGTCGAGCGGTCGCCGATGATCAGCTCCCGCTGGCCCCGGCCGATCGGGATCATCGAGTCGATCGCCTTGAGACCGGTCTGGAGCGGCTCCTTCACGGGCTGGCGGTCGACGACGCCGGGTGCCTTGAACTCGAGCGGGCGGGTCTCGTCGCGCGGGATCGGCTCGCCGCCGTCGAGCGGGTTGCCGAGCGGGTCGACGATCCGGCCGATCAGCGCCTCGCCGACCGGCACGCTCGCGACCCGGCCGGAGCGCTTGACCGGCTCGCCTTCCTTGACGAGCTCCCAGTCGCCGAACAGCGCAGCGCCGACGTTGTCTTCCTCCAGGTTGAACGCGAGGCCGGTGACGCCGTGCTCGAGCTCGAGCATCTCCAGCGCGACCGCGTTCTCGAGCCCGTGGATGCGGGCGATGCCGTCGCCGACCTGGAGGACGTTCCCGACCTCGGCCAGGTCGGTCTCGACGTCGAACTTCTCGATCCGTTCCTTCAGGATCGAGGTGATCTCTTCGGGCCGTAGCTTCACAGAGCGCTCCTTCGTGTCGTCAGTTCCTGGCGCAGCCGGTCGAGGCGGCCGCGGATGCTGGCGTCGAGGCGCCGCGAGCCGATCTGGAGGACGAGCCCGCCGACGAGGCTCGGGTCGACGGCGCGCGAGGCGCGCACCGTGCGGCCGGACGCCTGTCCCACCCGCGAGACGAGGTCGTCGAACTCCTGCTGGGAGAGCTCGACCGCCGTGGTCAGCTCGACGTCGAGGATCCCCTGCTCCTGGGCGACGAGCGCCTCGAACTCGCGCGCGATCTCGTGGAGCTCGCCCGCGCGGCCCTTCTCGGCCACCAGCCGGACGAAGTTGCGGACGAGCTCGTCGGCGTCGCCGAGGACCTGGTCCAGCAACCCCGCCTTCGCCCGCGAGTCGAGCTCGGGGCTCTCGAGCACGGCCCGGAGCTCCTCGACCTGGTCGACCATCGCGACGAAGTCCGCCAGCTGCTCCTGGACCGGCTCGAGCCGCCCCTCCTCCTGGGCGGCCTCGAAGAGCGCGCGCGCGTACGTCCGGTGCGCGACCGCCACTAGTTCTGGCGCCCCTCCAGCACGGAGAAGTCGAGCTCTCGGATCGCCTCGTCGATCAGGCGGCGGTGATCCTTCTCGTCGAGCACCTTGCCCGTGACGCGAGAGGTCGCGATGACCGTCAGCTCGGCCACCTCCTTGCGCAGCTGCTCGAGCGCGCGGCGCGTCTCGGCCTCGACCTGCTTGCGCGTGTCCTCGATCCGGCGCTGGCGCTCGGCCTCGAGCTCCTCGCGCAGGCGATCGCGCTGGGCGTCGCCGACACGGCGAGCCTCGCTCAGGATCTCCTCGGCCTGGCCGCGCGCCTCGTGCATGAGCGCGCGGTGCTCCTCGAGCAGCCGGCGCGCCTCGTCGCGGGCGCGGTCTGCCTCCCCGAGCGATTCGCGGATCCGTTGCCGGCGCTCGTCGATGATCTTCTGGATCGGGCCGAACGCGAGCTTCTTCAGGACAAAGAAGGTGACCCCGAAGCAGACGAGGGTCCAGATCATCAGACCCACGGTGACGTCGATGAGGGGATTCGCTGCGAGCGGCATGGCGATCAAACGAGGACGAAGGCGAGCAGGCCGCCGATCAGGCCGTAGAACACGACCGCCTCGCAGAGTGCGAAGCCGAGCCACATGATCCCCTGCAGCTCGCCGCGCAACTCGGGCTGGCGGGCCACCGACTGGATCATCGAGCCGAAGATGTACCCGATGCCGATGCCGGCGCCGACTGAACCGAGGCCGATGCCGAGCGCCAGCGCAACCGCCTTGCCGGCGTCGACGGCGGTGTCGGCCTGCGCGAGAACGGGGTCGATCATTCGAGTCCTCCTAGTGTTCGGGCTCGATGGCCGAGCCGATGTAGATGGCTGACAAGGTCGCGAAGATGAACGCCTGGATGCCGACGACGATCACGACCTCGAAGAGATAGAAGAGCGTGGCGAGCCCGATGATGAACGGCGTCAGGATGTAGACCGCGCCGCTCATCAGGAAGATCAGGCCGATGAACGTGAGGATCAGCATGTGGCCGGCGAGCATGTTGGCGTAGAGACGGACGCTCAGCGAGATCAGGCGCATGAACTGACCGAGCACCTCGAGTGGGACGAGCAGGGGGAGCATCGCCTTCGGCACCTCGGGGATCCAGCTCTTGAAGTACCTGACCGGCCCGTTGTGGCGGATGCCCTCCACGTGGGTGAACGCGAAGGTCATCAGCGCAAGGCTCAACGTCACCGCGAGCGACGACGTGGCGGCGTAGATCCCGAGCGTGGGAAGCTCGAGCCCGAACAGCGTGAATGTCTCGTCTGAGAGCGGGAGCGGGATGAAACCGATCAGGTTGACGACGAAGATGAAGAGGAGCAGGCTCGCGACGTACGGGAACCAGCGCGCCATCGCCTTTGTGGGCAAGCCCTGCTCGGCGATCTGGGTCTGAGCGATGTCGTAGATCAGCTCCCCCGCACTCTGCCGCCGGTCGGGATCGACGGACGTCTTCCAACGCATCAGCACGATCCCGAGCGCCATCGTGATGACCGAGCCGAGCATCAGGTATGCCACGGCCTTCGTGATCGAGAGATCGAGCGGGCCGATGTGGATCGGGACCCACGCGTTCTGCTCGAACTCGTGGCTCGGGTCGAACTCCTCGTCCTCGGCGGCGAGGGCGACCTGCGGCGCGATCAGCGCGAGCGTGGCGACGACGGCGAGCGCGCGCTTCACGAGGCCGGCTCGTTTCCGAAGTACGACAGCAGCGAGAGCGCGAACTCGAGTGTGTAGGCCAGCGCGTAGAGCAGCGCGGCGGCCACGCCGACCTCGGGATCGGTCGCGGCGACGGCGATCACAACGACGCCGACGGCGACTGCGCGAAACATCATCGAGATGCCCACCACGCCCGAGGCGGCGAGATTACCGCCGCCCGGACGCAGGCGCGTCAACAGCAGGGAGAGCGTCTGCGCGGCCAGCCAGAGGACGGCCGCGAGGCCCCAGCCGGCGAGCGGCCAGCCGGCCGCGAGGAAGACGGGAAGCGCCAGCGCGACCACCGCTCCGCCCGCGACGATGGGCAGGACGCGCGACGGCACCGCCCTCGGCGTGCTGAAGACCCGAGCGGTCACGTGAAGTACCCCCGGTAGCGGCGGTAGACCACGAAGACGCCCGCCGGGATGCCGAGGATGGCCCCGCAGAGCGCGCCGATCGCGGCTGAGCCTGCTCCCCAACCGGCGAGGGCGCCGATACCGACGCCGGCGGCGGTCGTTCCGAGCAGGAGCGCGCCCGCGCCGGCAGGCTGAAATTGGCTGGGCGACGGCTCCATTCGCCGCGAGCATACCAAAGTTTGTAACACCGGAAAGCCGCTTCAGTACTGGCTTTCTGCCTGAGATTGTAAGGTGCGTAGAGTTCCGCTCCATGCGCCCTCCGGACCCCAGCGAACGGCTCTCGTACCGCGCGCTCGAGCGTGCGGACAGCGAGGCGATGCACGCGGTGTGGGGAGACCCGGAGGTGATGCGCTACCTGCCTTCGGACCCGTCTGCATCCGTTGCGGAGACCGCCGAGCGCGTCGAGCGGCACGTGGCGCGCTTCGCGGAGACAGGATTCGGCCTGTGCGCGATCGTGGAGGCGGACGGGGATCGGGTCGTCGGCAGCTGCGGCCTGTTCCCCGTCGAGTGGGTCGGGCCTGATGTCGAGGTCGCCTACCACCTCGCACGCGACGTGTGGAACCGCGGCTACGCGACCGAGGCTGCGGGCGCGTGGGTCGACGCGGCGTTCGACCGGCTCGAGCTCGACCGCGTCGTCGCTCTCGCGTATCCGGCGAACCGGGCCTCCACCCGCGTGATGGAGAAGATCGGCATGCGGTTCGACCGCGAGGTCGACAAGTACGGCGAGCGGCTCGTCCAGTACGCGATCGAGCGCCCCGCGTAGCCGGCGATGCGCGCCTGGGTCGACTTCACGAACACGGCGCACGTTCCCGTGCTCCGGCCGCTCGTCGAGCTGCTCGAGGAGGACGGCCACGAGGTCGAGCTCACGGCGCGCCGGCTGTCGCACACGGTCGAGCTCCTGGACGACTGGGGCCACCCCTATCGCGTGATCGGGCAGCACGGCGGAGTCAGCCGGGCGCGCAAGGTGATCGCCACCGCCGAACGGCTGCGCGGGATGCTGCGCTTCGGGCGCGGCCGACGGTTCGACGTCGCCCTCGGCCACGCGTCCGTCGACCTGCCGCCCGCTGCGCGGGTCCTCGGCATCCCGAACACGACGATGTTCGACTACGAGTGGGCGACCGCCCAGCACAACGTCGTCTGCCGCCTCGCCGACCGCGTGCTCGTCCCCGAGGCGATCCCGCCCGAGCGGCTCGAGCGATACGGCGCGCGGCCGCCCAAGCTCGTCCGCTTCGAGGGGCTCAAGGAGGAGTACTACCTGTCCGGCTGGGAGCCCGATCCCGGCACGCTGAAGGCCCTCGGGCTGGACCGCCGGCGCGTCGTCTGCGTGGTCAGGACGGCGCCGTCGTACGCGCTCTACCTCGGCGGCTCGGAGAACGAGCTGCTGACCCGCGTCCTGCGGCGCCTTGCGGGAGAGGACGCGCAGACCGTCGTCCTCGCCCGCACCGACGAGCAGCGCCGTGCCGTACGCGCGGTCAGCGACCGCTTCGTCGTCCCCGACCGGGCCGTCGACGGAAGCAGCCTCGTGGCGTTCGCGGACGTGCTCGTCTCGGCCGGCGGGACGATGAACCGCGAGGCGGCCGTGCTGGGAACGCCGGTCTGGTCGATCTTCGAGGGGCGGCTCGGCGGCGTCGACGAGCGGCTCGTCGCCGAAGGGCGGCTGCGCCTGCTCGCCGACCCCGACGAGATCGAGCTCCGCAAGAAGCCGGCGGGGGCGGCGTCGTCACGGATACGTCGTGATCCCCGCCGGCTTCTTGACCTTGCCCTGCCCTAAGAATCTAGAGCCGCGACCTCGGTGCTCGCACGCTCGATCCGAACGTCGCCGCTGACACCGTTCACCTGGATGTCTACGAGCGGCGCGTCGGCGTCCTCGCCCCCGTCGCCGTCGAGCGGGATGGCCGACGTCGCCTCGCCGCTGACCGTGCGCACGTCGACCGCGACGCGGCGGCCCGGCCTGACCGCGACGCGGACGTCGCCCGAAGCGGACTTGATCTTGATCGGGCCGCCGCCCGCGTCGCCGAGGTCGACGTCGCCCGAGGCGCTGTGCACCTTTACGGCGGCTTCCGAACGCCGGACGCCGAGATCGCCGGAGGCGGTATGGATCGACGCGTCTCCGCTGACGAGCTCGACGTGGACGTCGCCGCTCGCCGAGTGCGCCTCCAGCCGCCCATCCACCCGCTGGAGCTCAACGTCACCCGAGGCGACGTGCGTCTTGGTCTCGCCGAGCGTCCCGCGCGCCCGGATGTCGCCGGACGCGGTATGGAGACGCGCGCTGGTCCGCTCGGGGCAGCGGATCTCGGCATGGATCTCGGGAGCGCTGCCGAGCCCGAACGGCTTGTCCTTGATCTCGACCGCCAGCTCGTTGCCGTGCACCTCGACGTGGGCGCTCTCGATCGCCTCGCGGGCGGCGGGGTCGTCGGTCAGCGGCGACAGCCGGACGAACGCCTCGGACCCGGGCTGGGTCTCGACGTCGATCCGCCCGGCCGGGATCTTGACCAGCAGCCGGGCGTCGGCCGGTAGCTCGAACGTGTTCTCGCGCATCACTCCTCCTCGCTAGGTGCGGCCGTAGCCGACGAGGCGCCGGCCCGACCGCGCGGTCGGTGTTGGACGGCTGACGGCGCCTGAGAGCGCGCGTACGAGCCAGGTGTTCACGGAGACGCCCTCTCGTGCTGCGGCCTCCTCGAGCTGCGCCTTCAGCCGCTCCGGGAGCCGGAGCGTGAGCCGCGCCGCGCTGGGCTCGTCGGCGGCCGGAGCCGGCCTCGTCTCCTCGTCGACGAACACGATGCCGGGATCGCTCCCGGCGAGCCTCAGCTCGAGATGACCCGACGGAAGCTGCTCGTTGGCCTCGAGCAGCGCCTCGCCGAGCGCCTCCTGCAAGCGCAGCGGCGCGGAGCGGGCGAGGGCCTCGGCGAGGCGCTCGCCGACTTCGGCCGCGCGCGGGTCCCCCAGCGAGGCCGCGGCGGCGAGGTCCGAGCGCAGGGCGTCGACGTGCGGTGCGATCTTCATGGCACCACTATGACATCAAAGTGATGTCATGTCAACGCCGTCCTGCTGTCAGCACCTCCTCGACCGCTTCCTCGCGGTCCTCGCTCTCGCCGGCGAAGCGGGTGAAGCCGAGCACCCGCAGATGACGCGCCTTCAGGATCTCGAGCGTGTAGACCATCCAGATCGACCCCGCCAGGATGACGAGCCCCGCCGCCGCTCCGATGAGTGCATTGCGTGTATCCCACTCGCCCCCCGGCCTCGGCGGCACGAACCGCAAGAGGATCGCGTAGGCCGAGAGCGCGCCGGCCCAGAGGTGGAGGTATGCCGCGGTGCGCCGCTGCGAGAAGCCGATCCGCAGGAAGCGGTGATAGAAGTGGTTGTGGTCGGCTCCCCAGAACGGCCGCCCGTACTTCACCCGCTTCAGGACCACGAACGACGTGTCCAGGATTGGCACGGCGATCACGAGCATGGGTGCGACCAGCGCGATCGTCGCAGCGGTTTTCAGCACGCCCTCGACGGCGACGAGTGCGAGCATGAAGCCGAGCGCCAGTGCGCCCGAGTCGCCCATGAAGACCTTGGCCGGGTGGTAGTTGTAACGGAGGAAGCCGAGCGTCGACCCGCAGACGATCGCGGCTAGCACGGCCGCATCCGTGCGCCCGAACGAGGCGGCGAGCAGCGCGAAGGAGGCGGCCGCGATCGCCACGATCCCGGCGGCGAGCGCGTCCATGCCGTCGATCAGGTTGACGAGGTTCGCGAGCAGCGCGACCCAGAAAATGGTCAGCAGGTAGCCGATCGCGCCGATGTCGTGGTTGCCGAAGAACGGCAGCGTGATGTGCTCGAAGGTGACGCCGTAACCCACGACGGGGATGAGCGCGAGCAGGGCGACCCCGCCGAGCTTCACGCTCGGGCGCACGCCCTGGACGTCGTCGAAGAGGCCGAGCGCGGCGACCCCGAGGGTGCCGAGCAGGATCCCGAGGTACGGCCCGTCGAGATCGAGGAAGAACGCCGCCGGCACGAGGATCGCAGTGACAATGGCCACCCCGCCGGTGCGCGGGATCGCGCCGGTGTGCACGCGAGGCCGGTCGGCGTCGCGCTCCTCGGTCGACGGCGCCAGGCGCGCGGCCACCGGAGTCAGGCCGAGGACGATCGCCAACGCCGCGAGAAAGGCCCACACCGCATCCCCCTCGAACAGGAGGGTGTGCAGCGAGTCCTGGAAGGACATTCTGGCGGTTATAGCAGAGCCCTCGACGGGCATCCGCGCCTGGACGAATCCCTCGTTCGAGGGTTGGGAGCCGCGGAAGGCCACTGCTACCATCGGGCGCCTTGACGGAGCTCGCCTCACCGCGGACCGATTTCGACGACCGCATCGCGACCCGCGTCGCGCGCGTCGGGATCGTCGGGCTCGGCTACGCCGGTCTTCCGCTCGCGATGTCGTTCGCGGAGGCCGGCTTCGACGTCACCGGTATCGACCTCAACCGCGAGCGTGTCGACGCCGTGCGCGAGCAGCGCTCGTACCTCGTCGACGTGCCCGAGTCGCGCTACCACGGCCTGGAGGGGACGTTGACGGCGAGCGCCGACTACTCGGCTGTCCGAGAGATCGACGCCCTGACGATTTGCGTGCCGACGCCGCTCTCGAAGACGCGCACGCCCGACGTCCAGTACGTCGTCTCCGCGGCAGAATCGGTCGCGGCGAACCTGCGGCCCGGCCAGCTGATCGTGTTGCAGTCGACGACCTACCCCGGCACCACCGAGGAAATCGTCCAACCGATCCTCGAGCGGACCGGCGGCACGGTAGGCGAGGACTTCTTCCTCGGCTATGCCCCCGAGCGGGTCGACCCCGGCAACGGCGTCTACACGATCCGCAACACGCCGAAGCTGGTCGCGGGCGTCACCGAGGAGTGCGCGCGGCGCACGGAGCTCCTCTACCGCCAGATCGTCGATGTCGTGATTCCCGTCTCCCGGCCCATGGTCGCGGAGACGGCGAAGCTCCACGAGAACACGTTCCGTGCCGTCAACATCGCGCTCGCCAACGAGTTGGCGCTGATGTGCGACCGGCTCGGAATCTCGCCTTGGGAGGTCATCGAGGCGGCCTCCAGCAAGCCGTTCGGCTTCCTCCCCCACTTCCCCGGCCCCGGCTTGGGCGGGGATTGCATCCCGGTCGTCCCGCACTTCCTCGCCTGGCGCCTGCGGGAATACGGCTACGCGGCTCAGCTCATCGAAGCCGCGCACGAGGTCAACGCCCGGATGCCGAACCACGTGGTCCAGAAGGTGAGCGACGCGCTCAACGACCACGGGCTGCCGATCAAGGGCTCTCGTCTCCTTCTGCTGGGAGTCGCCTACAAGGGCAACGTCCACGACACGCGCGAGTCGCCCAGCCTCGAGGTGATGAATCAGCTCCTGTCGCGCGGCGGCGCCGTGCGCTACTGCGATCCGTGGGTTCCCTTCGTCGACCTCGACGGCGTCCGTCACGAGACGGTCCCGTGGTCGCAGGAGGAGGTACGCGCGGCCGACTGCGTCGTGCTTCTGACACCGCATCGCGAGTTCAGCGACCAGCCGTTCTGGGAGGAAGCGCGGCTCGTCGTCGACACGCGGAACCTGGTCCCGCCCGGCCCGAACGTCCACTCGATCTAGACGGGTGCGTCTCCTCGTCCTCGGCGCCGGCTATATCGGCGGCGAGGTGGCTCGCCAGGCGCTTGCGCGTGGCGACGACGTCGTGCTGGCCGACAACTGGTACGCGACCGAGCGGGGACAGGCCGAGGCGCTCGGGACTCGCACGGAGACGGTCGACATTCGCGAGCGCGCCGCACTCGCGCCGCTGCTCGCGGAAGGCTTCGACCGGACCGTCTTTCTCGCCGCACAGGCGAGCCGGCCGCTCTCGTACTCCGATCCCGACTACACGGAGCAGACGAACCTCACCGGCACGCGCCTCGTAGGCGAGCTCGTGCCGGCGGAGACGTCGCTCGCGTTCGGCAGCTCGCTGCACGTCTACGGCGGCGGACCGCGACTCTCGGGCGAGATCGGCGCCGACCATCCCTACGGCCCGCAGGACGACCTGGCCCATCTCTCGAAGATCCACGGCGAGTTGCTGCTGGACATGCACGCCCGCCGAACCGGCTTCGCGCTCGCGACGCTGCGGCTCGGCATCGCCTACGGGCCGAGCCCGATCGAGCACGAACGCCCTGCGTCGCAGACCGTGGTCGACAAGTTCCGGAAGCTCGCGGCCGCGGGCGAGGAGCTCACGATCGACGATCCGGCGGCGACGATCGGCGTCGTCCACGTCGAGGACGCGGCGCGGATCCTGCTCGACGCCGGGCCCGGCGTGGCCAACGTCGTCGCGGAGACCGTGACCGTCGGGGACGTGGCTGCGTCGATCCGCGGCGAGCGCACGACGGGGACGCCGACCTGCACGTACGCGTCCCCGTTCGAGTACCGACACCGCGTCGCCGACTACCTCTCCGCATGAAGCTTCTCGTCACGGGAGCGGCCGGGTTCCTCGGGTGGCGGACGACGGTCCTCCTGCGCGAGCGCGGGCACGAGGTCCTCGCCGTTTCGCGCCCCGGCGGGGTCGCACGTGCGCACGCGCTCGGCCTCGGCGCGGTCGAGCTCGACGCCGGCAGCCGCGAGATCCGGGCGCTCGTCGAGGGCTGCGACGCGGTCCTGCACTTCGCGGGCATCCCCGATCCCGCGCGCGCACGCGAGGACCCCGCTCGTGCGATCCGCGAGAACGCGGGCACCACGGTCAACCTGCTCGAGGCGTGCGAGGCCTTCGGCGCGGGGCTGATCTATCCGTCCACCATCCGCGCGGCGGTCGAGCCTCCACCCGACGTCTACGCGCTCTCGAAACGTCTGGGAGAGCTGGCGGCCCGGATGCACCGGGCGCCCGCGACGGTCGTCCGGCTCACGTCGGTCTTCGGCCCCGGCCAGGTCGCGTGGGAAGGCGCGACCGGAGCGATCGCGCGCTTCGCCGCCAACGCGCTCGAGGGACGGCCGATCGTGATCCACGGCGACCCGGAGCGGACTCGCGACTTCGTCTACGTCGACGACGTCGCGCCGGCGCTCGAGGCGGTCGCGTTCGAGCAGCGCTGGAACGAGACGATCACGCTGGCCGGGGGCCGCCCCGCCTCGCTCCGTCGCGCCGCCGAGCTCGTGGTGGCCGCGACCGGCGGCGCCGTACCGATCGAAACTCCGGGAGGGACGCTGCCGCCCGGCGAGAACGAGAGCTACGTCGGTGGTCAGGCCGAAGGCGGTGTGGGGCTACCCTTCGACGTCCGCCCGCTCGAGGAGGCTGTACCGCTGTATGTCGACTGGCTTGCTGCTCAAGTCCGCGCCCGAGCCCGATCAACTCGCTGACCGCCTCTCCGGCGGTCCCTGGCACGGGATCGAGCTCGGGCTGAACACGCCGCACGTCGCGTCGGAGTCGGCGCTCGAGCGCGCAATCGAGGTAGCGCAACGCGCACTGGCCGGGCTCGACATGGTCGTCACCGCAGAGGCTCCGCTCGCGTGGCCGAGTGGCGCGTTCGTCTCGGTCGACCGGCTCGACGACGAGGCGCGGGTGGGGCTCGAGCGGAGCGCCGAGTTCGCGAGGAGCGTCGGCTCGCGCGTGCTGACACTGCACCTGTTCATGCCGCAGACGCCCGACGAGTTCGACCGCGCCGTCGACGAGGCTGCCGTTGCGGCGTTCCTCGGCTTCTATGCCGATACGTGCACCGCGCGCGGGATCACGCCGCTGATCGAGAACGTGCCGCCCGTTCTGAGGATGCGCACCGGCGGCGTCTTCCTGTCGCCGATCGGCGGGCACTGGCGCGACCTGCTGCATTGGCGCGACCGCTTTCCGGAGCTCCGGTTCACCTTCGACACGTCGCATGCCGCGCTGTTCCGGTCGTTCGCTGCGGCCTATCCGACGCTGCTGGGACTCGCCTCGGACGACGAGCTCGACCTCGCCCGGTACGTCGAGGAGCTCGGCCCCCACGCGGAAGTCGCGCACGTGTCCGATGCGCACGGGCTGCTCGGCGAGGGTCTCCCATACGGCCGTGGAGAGCTCGACCTCGATCCGGTCGTCCGCCGCCTGGGCGCGCTCGTCCCCTACGTCGTCGCGGAGATCGCCGAGCCCGACCACCTGCGTTCCGAGGACATGAAGGCGGGCTACCGGGCGATCGAGCGCGCGCTCGAGACGCCCGCGGAGCCACTTCGGCGCGCGGTGCCGCGCCTGCCCGTCGACGACTTCGACTGGCAGGCGGTCCTCGATCGCCGGGACCCCGTGCCGGCCCTGCTCGAGCTGCAGGAGCGCTTCGGCGGCCGCCGCGTGCTCCTGACCGGCGGCGGCGGCTCCATCGGCCGCGAGCTGACGACGTTCCTGCTCGGCTTCCGCCCCGAGCGCATCACCGTGGTCGACGGCCACGAAGGGTCGTTGATCGCCGACCGGCGTCTGCGGCCCGCGGAGGCGCTCGACCGGGTCGCCCATGTGCTCTGCGACATCCGCGACGGAGAGCGGCTGGCGCGCGAGCTCGCGACGGCGCGCCCGGACGTCGTCTTCCACCTCGCTGCCTACAAGCACGTCGACTGGGCCGAGGTCTATCCCGAGGAGTTCGTCGACAACAACCTGCACGGCAGCTGGTCGCTGCTCCGTGCCGCGGAGGCAGCCGGCGTCGAGACCGTCGTGGTCGCGTCGACCGACAAGGCCGCGCTCGCCGCGAGCTTCTACGGCCGCACGAAGCGGTTCATGGAGCAGCTGACGGCGTACGCGGGCCGCGCGGGCGGCGAGCGGATCGCCGTGCGGTTCGTCAACGTCCTCGGCTCCGCGGGCAGCGCCTCGGAGCTGTTCCTCGCGCAGGCACGGGCCGATGTGCCGCTGACGGTGACGGACACGGGCATGACGCGTTTCTGGATCACGCGCGCGCACGCGGCCACGCTCGCCGCGCACGGCGCGCTGCTCGCGGGCGAGGGGATACGGCTCGCCACGGCGTCGGAGCCGACGGTGCTGACGGTCGGCGAGCTGGCAGCACGGATCTGGACGGAAGCGGGGCGCGAGGGCTCGCCCGACATCGACCTCCTCGGCATCCGCCGCGGCGAGACGCTGACCGAGGTGCTGATCGCACCGGGCGAGGAGCTCGGAGCCGAGCGGCACCAGGGCATCGCCACGATCGAGGGCGAAAGCTCGATCGCCGGCGCGGCGTGGGTCGCCGAGCGCCTGTCGGCGAAGGCGACGCGCGAGGAGTCCCGGAGCGTGTGGCTCGAGGCGATGCGCCGGCCGGGGCTCGTGACCGCGGCGCGGCCTAGCTGAGCCAGCCGTCGTAGGGCGGCTCGCGCCGCTCGACCTGGTTCCAGTAGTCGCGGTGGTCGATCACCCGGCCGTCCGCGCCGAAGCGCAGGAACGTCGAGCCGGCGAGCGTCAGCGGCGTGCCGTCCTCGACCCAGCTCGCCCACCACTCGACCGCCGCCCTGTCGCCGGAGACGACGGGCTCGCCGAAGCGGCATTCGACGTCCTCCTCCACGCCGAACTCGCGCTCGAGGTAGCCGCGGACGCCGGCGAGCCCGCGGTCCGGCTCGCGGAAGGCGAGCGCACGGTACGGCACCGAGTCGGCGTAGAGGGCGACGATGGCGTCGGCGTCCCGCTCGGGCCAGGCGCGCTGCCAGGTGTCTCGCCACCGGCGGGCAGCCGCCTCGGTGTCCACAGGGCTTACCGGGTCCCGTACAGGCGGTCGCCAGCGTCGCCGAGGCCCGGGACGATGTAGCCCTTCTCGTTCAGGCCGCGGTCGATCGACGCGGTGACGATGCGGACGTCCGGATGCTCGGCGTGCACGCGCTCGATCCCCTCGGGCGCCGAGACGAGGGTCACGAGGATGACCGACCGCGCGCCGGCGTCCTTGACCTTGGCGATCGCGACGGCGCTCGAGTTGCCGGTGGCGAGCATCGGGTCGAGGACGATCGCGTCGCGGTCGACCAGATCGGTCGGGAGCGTGACGTAGTACTCGACCGGCTCGAGCGTCTCCTCGTCTCGGTAGAGCCCGATGAAGCCGACCCGCGCGCCCGAGACGAGCGAGAGGACGCCGTCGAGCATGCCCATTCCGGCGCGCAGCACCGGGCAGACGGCGACCTTCTTGCCGGAGATCCGCTGCACCGTCGTGGTCTCGAGCGGGGTCTCGATCTCCACGTCCTCGGTCGGGAAGTCCTTGGTCGCCTCGTAGGTGAGCAGAAGCGTGACCTCGTTCGCGATCTTGCGGAAATGGACGGTGGGTGTGTCCTTCTGGCGCAGGTACGACAGCTTGTGCTGGACGAGCGGGTGCGTGACCTCGATGACCTGTTCTGTCGCGACCGCCATCAAGCGTCGTAGGTCGTGTAGCCGCGCCAGCCGGGGTACAGCGGGCGCTTGCGGCAGAGCTCCTCGGCGCGCGCGCGCAAACCGGCCAGGTCAACGCTACCCGTCCCGGTCAGCGCCTCCGCGATGATCCGCCCGACCTCGCGGAAGTCCTCCTCGTCGAAGCCGCGCATCGTCGCTGCGGGCGTACCGAGCCTCACCCCGGACGCGACCGTCGGCGGGCGCTCGTCGAACGGCACCGTGTTCCGGTTGACGGTCAGTGCAACCTCGTGCAGCCGCTCCTCGGCGTCCTTGCCGGTCCAGTCCGTCGAGCGCAGGTCCAGCTGCAGCAGATGCGTGTCCGTCCCGCCCGTGAGCACGTCGACGCCGCCCTCCTGCACCGTCTCGGCGAGCGTGTCGGCGTTGGCGCGCACCTGGCGCTGGTAGTCGCGGAAGGCCTCGGTCGCGGCGATGCGGAAGCAGGCGGCCTTGGCGGCGATCGTGTGCATCAGCGGCCCGCCCTGCTCGCCGGGGAAGATGGCGCGGTCGACGGCCTGCGCGTGCTCCTCCTTGCAGAGGATGAAGCCGGCGCGCGGCCCCGCGAGCGTCTTGTGCGTCGTCGAGGTGACGAAGTCGCAGTGCGGCACGGGGCTCGGGTGCAGTCCCGCGGCAACGAGGCCGGCGAAGTGGGCCATGTCGCAGAGGAGCAGCGCGTCGACCTCGTCGGCGATCTCGCGGAAGCGGTCGGCCTCGACCGTTCGCGGGTACGCGGAGCCGCCGCAGACGATCAGCCGGGGACGGTGCTCCTTCGCGAGCTTGAGCACGTCGTCGTAGTCGACGACGTTCGTCTCGCGCGAGACGCCGTAATGAACGATCGTGTAGAGGCGTCCCGAGAAATTGACCTTGAGGCCGTGCGTGAGGTGGCCGCCGTGCGAGAGCTCGAGCGAGAGGATCGTGTCACCGGGCTGGAGCGCCGCGAAGTAGACGGCCATGTTCGTCTGGGCGCCCGCATGCGGCTGCACGTTCGCGTGCTCCGC
>DATFQE010000082.1:0-7473 GCA_035264445.1 Gaiellaceae bacterium
AGAACCGGCTGCGGGACGAGTTCGACCTCGAGGGCGTGCCCGTTTCGATCGACTTCGTCCGGCGCTCTTGAGAGCGGTCGTCGTCGGGGCGGGGTCGTGGGGGACGGCGTTCGCGCGGCTGCTCGCCGACCGCGGGCACGACGTCACGCTCGCCGCCCGCGACCCCGAGCAGGCGGGGGCGATCGCCGAGACGGGCCGCAACCCGCGCTACCTGACCGGCGCGCCGCTCGACGACGTGGCGGCGACGACGATTGCCGAGGCCCCGATCGCCGGCGCCGACGTCGTGGTCGTAGCCGTCCCGAGCCGCGCCTTCGGCGGCGTCGTCAGCGCGTTGCCGGGCGCCGCTCCGGTGCTCAGCCTGACCAAGGGGCTCGACCCCGGCAGCGGCGAGCGCCTCTCGACGCTCGTCCATGACCGCTCGGTCGCCGTGCTCTCCGGCCCCAACTTCGCAGCGGAGGTCGCGCAGGGCCTGCCCGGGGCGGCGGTGATCGCCAGCGAGGACGACGCTCTCGCAGAGGAGCTCCAGCACGCGATCAACTCGCTCGTCTTCCGCGTCTACGTCAACCCGGACGTGATCGGCGTCGAGCTCTGCGCCGCGGCGAAGAACGTGATCGCGCTCGCCGCGGGCGGCGTTGACGGGGTCGGGCTCGGCGACAACGGCAAGGCGGCGCTGATCACTCGCGGGCTCGCGGAAATGGCGCGGCTGGGCGAGGCGTGCGGCGCCCGCCCGGAGACGTTCGCCGGCCTCGCCGGGATGGGCGACCTGATCGTGACCTGCTGGTCGCGCCTCGGCCGCAACCGCCGGGCCGGCGAGCTGATCGCGCGCGGCGCGAGCGCGCACGAAGCGGCGGCGGAGATCGGCCAGGTGGTCGAGGGGCTCACGACCGCGCCCGTCCTGCGAGACCTCGCGCACCGGCTCGAGATCGAGCTGCCGATCACCGAGGGCGTCTGCGAGGTCCTGTCGGGTCGGAGCCTCGACGAGCTCGTCGCCGGGCTGATGGGACGCCGTCCGACCGCCGAGTAAGATCGGCGAGATGCGGCTTCTCCTCGGCGCCCTCGTCGCGAGCCTCGCCCTTCTGGCCGCAGGCTGCGGCGGCAGCGACACCGCGGCGACCGGCGGATCCGGCGGCGCGGAGATCGCGCCGCAGAGTGCCGCCTTCTACCTGACGCTGAACACCGACCTGGACTCCGGTCAGGTCGACCAGCTCGAGGACCTGCTGAAGAAGTTCCCCGACCGCGAGAAGCTCCTGGCCGAAATCCAGAAGGGCATCGCCGAGGAGAACCTGTCGTGGGAGACGGACATCAAGCCCGCGCTCGGCAAGACGTTCGATCTGGTGCTGCTCGACTTCCGCCGTTCGGACGACGTGGTCGGGATCGTGAAGCCCGCCGACGAGGCAAAGCTGAAAGCGCTCGTGACCAAGGGCGACGATCCGGCCGTCACGCGAAAGGTCGACGGCTGGACGCTGATCGGCGACTCCGAGGCCGTCCTCGACCGCTTCGAGACCGCCCGGTCGAAAGGGACGCTCGAGGACTCCGAGGAGTTCACCACCGCGATGGACGGTCTTCCGGACGAGGCACTCGCGAAGCTCTACGTCGACGGCGGCGCGGCGAGCACCGCGCTCGAAGAGGCCGGCGATGCGCCGTCGACGGGCAAGAACCGGCTGAAGACCGTCGCGCTCGCGCTCGGCGCCGAGTCCAGCGGGCTCAAGCTCGACGGCGGCGTGACGAGCGACCTCGAAGACGACCTGGCGGCCAAGAAGCCGTACGAGGCGAAGCTGCTCGACGCCGCTCCCGAGGGCGCGCTGGCGTTCGTCTCTGGGAACGGCTACGGCGAGGTCGACAAGACGCTGCGCGAGACGCCTGGAACGTACGACCAGTTCCGCGAGCTGCTCGGGATCGACCTCGACGGCGTGGCGTCGCTGTTCGAGGGCGAGTTCGCGTTCTGGGTCGGCGGGGGCGCGCCGATCCCGGAGGTCACGTTCCTCGCGGAGGTGAAGGACGAGGCGGCGGCTACGGCCGCGCTCGACAAGCTCGCCGGCCTGATCCCGCCGGAGGCGGGCGCGCAGAGGCGATCGACCGAGGTCGACGGCGTCCAGGCGAAGCAGGTGGTCGTCCAGGGCTTCCCGATCACGTATGCGGTCTTCGACGGCCGCGCGATCGTGACGACCCGGCCCGGCGCGATCTCCGACGTGCGCGACGGCGGCGACAGCCTGGCCGACGACGCCGACTTCAAGCAGGCGAAGGACGACGCGGGCATGGGCGACGAGACCTTCGGGTTCGTCTACCTCAACGTCGAGGAGCTCGCAGCGGTCGTCCAGGGCTTCGCGGGCGCGGCCGGAGAGGAAATCCCGCCGGAGGTGGAGCGCAACCTCGAGCCGCTCGGCTCCTTCCTTCTCCACACCGGCGGCGAGCCCGAGGACCTGAAGCTGTCGGCCTTCCTGTCGATCGAGTAGGTACGCTCCGGCCTCGATGGCCGTCCGCGACTTTCTGTTCACGTCCGAGTCCGTCACAGAGGGTCACCCGGACAAGATCGCCGACCAGGTCTCGGACTCCGTGCTCGACGCGGTGCTCCGCGGCGACCCATCCGGCCGCGTCGCCTGCGAGACGCTGATCACGACGGGGCTCGTCGTCGTCGGCGGCGAGATCTCGACCGAGATCTACGTCGACATCCCGAAGCTGGTCCGCGAGCGAATCGCCGAGATCGGCTACACGCACTCGGAGTGGGGGTTCGACGCGAACACCTGCGGCGTCGTCGTGGCGATCGACGAGCAGTCGCCCGACATCGCGCAGGGCGTGGACATGTCGTACGAGCTGCAGCACGACGCCGGCGACGACGACCCGCTCGACCAGCTCGGCGCCGGCGACCAGGGGATGATGTTCGGCTACGCGACGCGCGAGACGCCCGAGCTGATGCCGCTGCCGATCATGCTCGCGCACAAGATCGCGCGCCGGCTCGCAGGCGTGCGTAAGTCGGAGCAGCTGAAGTACCTGCGGCCCGACGGCAAGGCCCAGGTCACGGTGCGCTACGAGGTCGATGAGCACGGCCGCCAGACGCCGGTCGAGATCGTGCGCGTCCTCGTCTCGACGCAGCACGCCGACAACGTCGACGCGCAGACGATCAAGGAGGACGTGATCGAGCATGTCCTCCACCCGATTCTCGACCCGCGCCTGTACGACGAGCGGCGGCTCCACGACGACCGTGACTTCGTCTACGTCAACCCGACCGGGAAGTTCGTCCTCGGCGGGCCGATGGGCGACACCGGGCTCACGGGGCGCAAGATCATCGTCGACACGTACGGCGGCTCCGCCCGCCACGGCGGCGGCGCCTTCTCGGGCAAGGATCCGACCAAGGTCGACCGCTCCGCCGCGTACGCCGCCCGCTACGTGGCGAAGAACGTCGTCGCCGCCGGGCTGGCCGACCGCTGCGAGCTCCAGGTCGCGTACGCGATCGGCGTAGCGCACCCGGTCTCGATGGAGCTTGACTGCTTCGGCACCGAGACGCTCCCCGTCGACCGGATCGAGCAGGTTGTCCGCGAGGTCTTCGACCTGCGGCCGGCGGGCATCCAGCGCGACCTCGACCTGCGCCGTCCGATCTACGCCAAGACGGCCGCGTACGGCCATTTCGGCCGCGACGACCACGACTTCACCTGGGAGCGTACGGACAAGGCCGACGCGCTCCGCTCCGCGGCGGGTATCGAGGCCGAGCCCGCTCGCGCCTGACGCCTCGCCGCTCCTGGCACCGATCGACAACGGTGCTACTCTGGCTCGCGAATGGGGGTCATCTCGCGCGTGGGTCGTCAGGCGCTGCCGCTGTCACCGGCGCCCGCCCCGGTGGTCGTGCGCGAACGCTCTCGCTTCCCGTGGGGCGCGATCCTGCTTCTCGTCGTCGTGCTCTTGCTGATCGGTGGGCGTGACTGGCTGCCGAACCTGATCCCGTCGCTGCCCAATCCGTTCGCCGCCAAGACCGTCGACCGGAGCGGGCCCGCCGTCCTGAAGGCGATCCAGGACCTGAACGAGTACCGCGCCGCCTCCGGGCACTTCGAGACGATCGTCGACATCGAGAAGGACACGAAGCTACCCGCCAGCATCCTCGGCGAGCGGACGCTCTTCCTGGCCGTCGGCGACGTCGACGCGGTCGTCGATTTCAGGGGTCTGAACGCGGGCGCGGTGGAGGTCTCACGCGACCGCCGCTCGGCGACTCTCACGCTGCCTTCGCCGCGGTTCACCGACGCCAGGCTCGACGTCGATCGCAGCCGCGTCGTCGACCACGACCGAGGCGTGCTCAACGACATCGGCTCGGTCTTCGGGGGCAGCGGGAGCGACCGGGAGCTCTACGTGCTCGCCGAGCGTAAGCTCGAGGCTGCGGCCCGCTCGGACTCCGGCCTGCTGGCGCGGGCGCGCGTCAACACGACGGGTGTCCTGAAAGGCCTGCTCACGTCGCTGGGCTTCCGGCGCGTGACGGTTCGCTTCGAGAGCGTTCCCGCGCTGTAGAGCGCAAGGACCGACGGTTCGCGGGCAGGGGCGGCAGGACCCCCAAGCAGCCTGCGTGACGGAAGTGTCGCAGCCGTTGCGCGCACGTGTGTCGCTGTTTTGGATCGGAACATGCGCGGGAGGTGCACGGAGCTGCCGCGGTCCGAAAGCGCGCGGAGCTCAGGTGGCCGGGCGCACGAAGAGGCCGGCGGCGGCCTTCTCGCCGATCGGGCGTTCGTCGCCGTTGACGCGAACCGAGAACCGACCCTCTCCGCGCTCCGCCGCGCCGACCTCGATCCGCGTACCGGGCGTCAGGCCCTCGTCGTAGAACCAGTGCAGGAGCTCCCCGTCGTGCTCGGCGAGGCGCACGATCGTCGCCTGCGTCCCGGCCTCGAGCTCCGCGAGCGCGGCGAGCTCGCGGTTCTCCTCCTGCTCGTGCTGCGGGTCGACCGGCCAGCCGTGCGGGCAGCGGTCGGGATGCCCGAGCCGCTCCGAGATCCGCTCGACCATGTCGTCGGTGAAGGTGTCGCCGAGCTCGTCGGCGTGGACGTGAGCCTCGGCGGCCGTGTAGCCCATGAAGTCGGTCAGCAGGCGCTCGATGATCCGGTGCTTGCGAACGACCCGCTCGGCCCGGGCGCGGCCCTTGGCGGTCAGGAGCGCCTCCTTGTGCTCGCCCCTGCGGACGAGCCCCTCGCGCTCGAGCCGCTGGAGCATCTCGCCGGCCGATGCCCGCGACACGCCGAGCATCTCGGCGACCCTCGACGCGAGCGTCGGCGTCCGCGGGCCCGTGGGCGCGTACTCGCCGATCGGGAAGGCGAGGAAGTAGATCGTCTCGAGGTACTCGTCGACGGAATGTCGCTGGGCGGCCATAGAGAGGTTGTCCGCGCGCGGCGGAGGGGACGCCACTATACTCGCCGCGCCTGGCTGTAAGGTGACCCTTACAACGACCTGAAAGGACCGCTCAGCCGATGAGCTCAGCTCAGATTCTCGTCCTCGGCGCCGTCGCCGGTTTCACGATCTTGATCGGACTGCCGCTGGGGCGGGTGCAGAGCGCCGACGCGAGGCTACGCGCTGCACTGAGCGGTCTGGCCGCGGGCATCCTGCTCTTCCTGCTCTACGACGTCCTCGCCCACGGGGTCGGACCCGTCGAGGAGTCGCTCGAGGAAGCGGTCGCCGAGGGCGGCTCCTGGGCCGAGTTCGTCGGCCTCGCCGGGCTCATGGCCGCCGGGCTCATCCTCGGGCTGATGAGCCTCGTCTACTACGACCGCTGGATGAAGAGCCGGCCGGCGCCCAGCATCGTCGGCCCGGGCGCCGCCGCTGTCGCGGAGTACGAGGCGCGTTCATGGTTCGAGCGGCTCGGGCCCGGACATCGCCTCGCGCTGCTGATCGCGACCGGGATCGGGCTGCACAACTTCGGGGAGGGCCTCGCGATCGGGCAGGCGGGCGCGGCGGGCGAGATCTCGCTGGCGCTGGCGCTGATCATCGGGTTCGGCCTGCACAACGCGACCGAGGGCTTCGGGATCGTCGGCCCCATCTCGGGTGACGGCGTCCGCCCGACCTGGGCGTTTCTCGGCCTGCTCGGGCTGATCGGGGGTGGCCCGACGTTCCTCGGCACCGTCGTCGGCCAGGCGTGGGTGAGCGAGGCGCTGACCGTCGCCTTCATGGCCGTCGCCGCAGGCTCGATCCTCTACGTCGTCCAGGAGCTCTTCAACGTGAACCGGAAGTTCGGCTTCCCGGTGCTGGTGACGTGGATGCTCCTGCTCGGCCTGGCGCTCGGATTCGGCACGGACTTCGTGCTCGAGGCCGCAGAGCTGCTCGGCTAGGTGTAGTGACCACAGAGGTGTGAGACGCGGCTGATCGGTGCTCGGCCGTTGAGCGAGCCGTGGGGTCGTCGCTGGTTGTACCAGCGGAGGAAGCCGTTGAGGGCGCGGCTGCGGTGTTCGCTGCTGGGGTAGGCGAAGGCGTAGGCCCATTCGCGGAGCAGCGTTTTGATCAGGGCCTCGGCTTTGCCGTTCGTCCAGGGCGAGTAGGGGCGGGTGTAGCGGCGGCCGATCCCGAGTCGCTCGCAGCTGTTGCGCCAGTGCTGGGAGTGATAGCTCTTGGCGTTATCCGTGAGCACGCGCTCGATTCTGATTTCGCGGTCGGCGTACCAGGCGGTGGCGCGTTCGAGGAAGGCGGCGCAGGCGAAGCGGTCATCGCGCGGCAGCAGCTCGGCGTAGGCGAGGCGGGAGTGGTCGTCGATCGCGACGTGCAGGTGCTGCCAGCCGGCGCCCTTGCTCTCGGGGAGCTCGCCGCGGCCGAGGATGCGGTGCCCCAGTCGCCAGAAGCGACCCAGCTTCTTCGTGTCCACATGCAGCAGCTCGCCGGGCCGCGAGCGCTCGTAGCGCACACGCGGGTCGCGCGCGGGCCGTGGCAGCCGTGAGTGCCCGAGCCGCCGCAGCACCTTCCCGATCGTCGAGGCAGGCAACTCGAGGATCGTCGCCAACCGCAGCGGCCCATAGCCGGTCTGCCGCCGCCAGGCCAGGATCTCGAGCTCGACCGGCGTCGCGAGCCGACGCGGCTGCCGGTGCGGAGTCGAGGGCCGATCAGCCAGCCCCGACCAACCATCCTCCAGGTAACGCCGCCACAAGCGGTAGCCGGTCGCGCGGCTCGCGCCACAGGCGGCCGCGGCTCCCTGCGGACTCTCACCGGCGAGGATCAACTGAACGATCCGACAGCGTGACTCAAACGAGAAGCGCATCCGTCGCGGCGGGCAGACTGCATCAAGCATCCGGGCCTCCTTGGCGAAGCTGGTCTTGGTCGACCACAAGCCTCGCCGGAGGCCCGGACGCAATCAGCCGTCTCGAAGGTGTGTAGTCAGTCCAGCTAGCCGAGCGGCAGGTAGCGGACACGGTCGCCCGGGGATATCTCGCCGTCGCCTCGCGGAACGAGGACGAGCGCGTCTGCCTCAGCCGCGCGCACGATCATGTGGGAGTCCTGGCCGGTCACCGGGCGCAGCACGAG
>DATFQE010000083.1:0-7035 GCA_035264445.1 Gaiellaceae bacterium
GACCGAACGGCAGAAGCCGCACCCCGAGCCGCTCCTCAGGGCCCTCGCTCAGCTCGACGCGCGAGCGAGCACGGCCGCATACGTCGGCGACTCGCCGTTCGACATCCAGGCGGCCAAGGCCGGCGGGCTGACCGCGATCGCCGCAACGTGGGGACGCATCCACGATCGCGGCTGCCTGGAGCGGGAAGAGCCGGATCACATCGTCGAGACGCCGGAGGAGCTGCGTGCCGTCCTCGGCTGAGCAGCGGGCCGGCGAGCTCCGCGAGCAGCTCGAGCGGGCGAACTACCAGTATCACGTCCTCGACGACCCGGAGCTCCCCGATGCGGAATACGACCGGCTCTTCGACGAGCTGCTCAGGCTCGAGGCCGAACACCCGGACGTGCGCGACCCGAACTCGATCACCACGCGCGTCGGCGCGCCGCCGAGCGACAAGTTCCAGAAGGTCGAGCACCTGCGTCCGATGGGCTCGCTCGAGAAGGTGACGAGCGAGGAGACGCTGACGAAGTGGGCCGACGACGTACGCAAGCGTCTCGGCTCCGACGAGCCCGTCGCCTACGTCGTCGAGCCGAAGATCGACGGCTCGGCGGTCTCGCTCACGTACGAGAACGGGGTCCTCGTGCGCGGCGCAACGCGAGGCGACGGCACGCGCGGCGAGGACGTGACGCCCAATCTGCGCACGATCAAGGCGATTCCCCTGCAAATGCGAAGCCTCGACGGCGAGCCGCCCCCGCCGGTCCTCGAGGTGCGCGGCGAGGTCTACTTCCCGCTCTCCGCCTTCAACCGCCTGAACGAGCGCCTCGCGGCCGAGGGCAAGAAGACGGCGCCGAACCCCCGCAACGCCGCCGCCGGCTCGCTGAGGCAGCTGAACTCCCAGATCACAGCCGAGCGCGCCTTGTCGATCTGGGTGTACGGCCTGGGGGCGCACGAGGGCGTCGAGTTCGACACGCAGTTCCAGACGCTCGAATGGCTGCGCGAGCGCGGCTTCCGCACGAACCCCTACGCCGAGCGCTACGAGTCGATCGAAGACGTCGCCCGAGCGTGCGCGGAATGGGAGAAGCGGCGCATCGAGCTCGATTACGAGATCGACGGCATGGTGGTCAAGGTCGACTCGGTCGACCAGCAGCGCCGTCTCGGCGCCCTCCACGAGCGGCCGCGTTGGGCACGCGCGTACAAGTGGGCGCCGCTGACGGCGAACACGAAGCTGAACAAGATCCACATCCGCGTCGGTCGCACCGGCGCCTTGAACCCGTGGGCGCAGCTGGAGCCGGTCGAGGTGGGCGGCGTCACCGTCTCCCAGGCGACGCTCCACAACGAGGAGGACATCAACCGCAAGGACATCCGCGAGGGCGACATCGTGATCGTCCAGCGGGCGGGGGACGTGATCCCGCAGGTGGTCGGCCCCGTCCTGCCGCATCAACCCGGCACGAAGCCCTTCGAGATGCCGGCCAACTGCCCGCTCTGCGGCGCCGAAATCGTGAGGCCGGAAGGCGAGGTCATGCACCGTTGCCCGAACCCCGCGTGCGAGTCGCGCGGCCTCGAGTCGCTGATCAACTGGGTGATGGCCGCGGCGGACATCGAGGGCGTCGGCGAGCAGCTCGTCCGCCGGCTCTGGGCGCTCGGGCTCGTGCGCTCGATTCCGCAGCTCTATCGCCTGACCAAGGAGCAGCTGCTCGAGCTCGACGGTTTCCAGGAGAAGTCGGCGACGAACGTGATCGAGTCGATTGCAGCCTCGTGTGACACGCCGTTCCACCGCGTCCTCTTCGGGTTGAACATTCCCGACGTGGGCTGGGTGACCGGCCAGAATCTGGCGCGCCACTTCGGCAACGTCGATGCGCTCGTGACAGCGTCGCAGGAGGAGATCCAGGCGGTTGAGGGCATCGGTCCCGAGCGCGCGACGGCGATCGCGGAATGGTTTGCAGACGAGGCGAACCTCAAGCTGATCGAAGAGCTGCGCGAGCTCGGCCTGCGGCTCGAGACGGGCGAGGAGCTCAAGCCGATCGAGGGCGGTCTCAGCGGCCAGACGTATGTGATCACGGGCACCCTCGAGCGCTGGACGCGCGAGCAGGCCGCGTCCGAGCTCGAGGCGCGCGGCGCAAAGGTGGCCGGCTCGGTCTCGAAGAGGACGAGCGCTCTCATTGCGGGCGAGGAGCCCGGCGCCGCCAAGGTCAAGAAGGCTCGCGAGGCCGGCGTCCCGATCCTCGACGAAGCGGCGCTCGTGAAGCTCCTCGACGAGAGCTAGTTCGCAGCGAGGACCGCGGCGAAACGGTCCTGAGAACGGCGGGCCGCCCAATGCGCGACGGGGTAGCCGTTCTGGAGGATCGAGAAGGCGTAGCGCCCTTTGACGATCCCGGAGAGCGCCGACGACTCGCGCGTAGTGCCCGTCTTGGCTCGGACACGCCCGGCGGCGGCGGTGCGGATCATGCGCCGCTCGAGCGTGCCGCTACGGGCAGCGACCGGCAGCGAGGAGAAGAAGCTGTCGCGGAAGTCCGGGCTCGTCCACGCGGAGCGCAGCATCTGCACGAGCGTCGACACCGTCAGCCGGTTGAGGCGCGAGAGCCCGGACCCGTCGGCGATACGCACGCCGTCGAGTGGCACGCCGTAGTCGCCGAGGATCCCGCGCACGGCGAGGGCGCCGGCGGCGGTCGTTCCCCGGCCCGACTCGAGCGTCCCGAGCTGCTTGAGCAGGATCTCTGCCGTGAAGTTGTCGCTCTCGTAGTCCATGAAGCGCAGGATCGACGCGAGCGGCGGCGAGAGCAGCGAGGCGATCGGAAACGCCTCTGCCTCGACCGGCGCGGCGCCGGAGACGGCCGGCCCGACCACGCGCACGCCTGCCTCGGCGAGCGCCTTGCGAAAGAGGAGCGCTGCAGTGTGCGCGGGCATTCTCGACGTCCGTCCGAGGTAGCGCCCGCGGTCGACGGTAAGCGCGGACAGAGGGGGCGACTCGTTGATGAAGAACTGCGGCTTCCAGCCCGGGGCCATTCGGAACGTGTCGAAGTACGACTCGTCCCCGAGGATGCGGCCGGTCACGAGCCGGATGCCTGCGCCGCGAACCTCCGCGGCGAGGCGCCTGAGCCCGAGCGACGACAACGTCGGGTCCCCGAACCCCTTGAGGACGAGGTCGCCGTGCCATTCAGCGGCGTCCTGCTCGCCCAGTCCGAGCACCTGCGTCTCGATCCGGTATGCCGGCCCGAACGAGACGAGCGAGGCGTACGTGACGGCGAGCTTCTCGTTCGACGCGGGGATAAGCGGCAGTGTGGCGTTGCGGGCGTACACGATCTTGCCGCTGCCGAGCTCGACCGCAATCGCCGACGAGCGTGCGACGCCGGGCGCGCGTAGGGCCTGCGCGAGCTTCGTCCCGAGCGCCGCGTTCGAGCGCGGAGCGGCGTTGGCGGCTCCTGCCCACGCGACCAGGCACCAAACGAGCAGGCCGGCAAAAACGAGGCGGGCGCGCACGCAGCGATTGTAATTGGCTCGGAATGGGCCTCCCGGACCCGCAAATAGGTCGCACGGCCCATGGAACAAGCTGTCCCTAGGTTCGATAATCGATGCACCGGAGCGGCCGCTGCTTCTCATGGACGACGTCTCGACCCTCATCTCGCGCATCGACTCGCTGCTGCAGTCGCCCAGCGACGGCGACAGCGCGGACGTTCGCGCGCACATGGAGTTGACGCTGACCGACGGCTACGCCGCGGCGTTGGCCCTCGAGGCCGAGCACTGGCGGCTGCAGCGCCGGCTCGGGGCGATCGCTGCCGAGCTTGCGGACGGCCACCAGAAGGCGAGCACGAAAGAGCTGGCAGGGCTTGCGCGCAGGCTGGCCGTCGCCGAGGAGGAGCTCGAGTCGCTGCGAGAGACGCTCACGTCGCTGCGCGACCGCATCGCGCTCACGGCGCACGCCGCTTGAGGCCTACGGCCTCTAGTTCTACGACGAGCTAGACGATTCCGGACCGAACCGCGTAGACGGCCGCCTGGATGCGGTTGTCGATCTGCAGCTTCATCAGGATGTTCGAGATGTGGTTCTTGACCGTCTTCGGGCTGATGTGCAGGTCGGCGGCGATCTGAGCGTTGTCCTTGCCGTTGGCGATCAGCTTCAGCACCTCGATCTCGCGGTCCGACAGCTCGGCCCTGATCATGGCGGCGTCCGCCTCGTTCGTCCCGGTCGCGCGCAAGCGCTGGAGCACCTTGGCCGCGATGTGGGGGGAGATCAGCGACTCGCCGACCGACGCCGCCTTGATGCCCTGCATCAGGTCCTGGATCGACGAGTCCTTCATGAGGTAGCCGCACGCGCCGGCCAGGATCGCGTTCATGACGTCCTCGTCCTGGTCCGAGATCGTGAGCACCACGACGCGCGTGAGCGGGGCGAGCGTCGTCACCTGCCTCGTGGCCTCGACCCCCGACATCCCGGGCATGTTCAGGTCCATCACGACGACGTCGGGAGCCAGCTCGCGCACCATCCGGATCGCCTGCGCGCCGTCGGCGGCCTCGCCGACGACTTGGACCGTCTGCTCCTCGAGCAGGTTGCGGAGGCCGGTCCGGAAGAGGTCGTGGTCGTCGACCAGGAGGACGCGAAGCGTCTCGGTGGAGCGCGCTGTCTGGTTCGAGGCCTGTGTCACGTCGCCGGTCAGGCGACAGCCTACCCGCCGACGCCGATCGTTACCGATCGCCGGCCCCAGGCGAGGGCGTCCGACTGGGTGGAGAACCAGAGGTCGATTCTCGCTCCTGCGATCGCGCCTCCCGTGTCGGCCGCGATGCCCTGTCCGTAGCCCGGGATCGTCAGCCGCGTGCCGATCGGGATCACCGCGGGATCGACGGCAACGACACCGGGGCCGACAGGGATACCGCTGGCGGTGTGGCCCGGGAGCGAATAGCCGGTCGCGACGACGGTCATGAGGCGGGACCCGCCGGCGGCCCGGGTCTCGATCACCGTGCTCGCCCCGGCGGACGCGAGCGCCCGCGCGCTCGACTCGAGCGACTCAATCCGACGGCCGTTGCTGTCGCGCAACGTGGCCAGCGACGCGATGCGCGAGATGCGCTGAGCTCTGGCGCGGAGGAGAGTCTCGGCCGCGTCGGCCGCGGCGGCACGGAGGCTCTCGTTCTCGGCTTCCCGCTGCGCGAGGACGGCCGTGAGGTGGACGAGCTTCTTCCGCGCCGCGCGCGCTCGCTCGATGTTCAGCTTGTCGTCGTCGGCGATGCGGGTGAGGTGTTCCACGCCGGAAACCGCATCATCGAGTGTCTCTGCGCCGAGGATGACCGCAAGTGGCTCGGGCTTCCCTTGCTCGTAGAGCGAGCGAACGCGGTCTGCGAGGCGCCGTTGCGAGACTTTCAATCCACCCCGTGCAGCGTCGAGCGCCGTCCTCGCCTCGTTCTGCTTGCGGGCGAGGCGCTCGCCCTGAATCCGAAGCCGTGCCAGGCGCGCACGCGTCCCCGCGAGCTCGGCGTCGAGCGACCCGAGCTCCGCCTGCACGGCATCGACCTGCCCCGAGAGGGACTGATTCGTCTTCCGCAGCTCGTCCGCCTCGGTACGCAGGCGGTCCGCGGGCTCGGCCCCGGCTGCTGGGAGAGAGCTCGCGAGGGCTGCCAAGCACGCGACGGTGAGAGCCCGGAGACCGGGACCTGGCGCTCGCACGGGGCGGCACCCTAGCAAAGTGCCGGCGGCCACCTGCCGGTTCCCGAAATGGCCGCCTATAAAGCATTTCTATGTTTTGGAGAAGTGTTGCGGGTGTCCGGCGGGCTTGCTAGGGTGCCGCCTTCGTGACGTCCCGGGCTCCCCTCCCGGTGCGCCGGTTGCAGGTGGGAACAGGTTTCCCACACGAATGAAGCGGCTGGCGGCGCCACTGCTCCTCGCTCTTGTCGCGGCTCTCGTCGTGACCGCGTCGGCGACCCCGCAACCGGGCTCAATCGGCGCGAAGCAGGCGCAGGCCGAGAGCGTCCTCAATCAGATCCAGGGCCTCGATGGGAACCTCGAGCACGCGATCGAGGCCTACAACCTGGCGAACGAGCGCCTGAAGGCGGTCAAGGCAAACCTCGCCGAGAACCGGCGCGAGCTCGGGATCGCGCGCGCCAACCTCACGCAGGCGCGCTCAGTCCTCGCGGAGCACGCCGTCGCCGTCTACACCTCGACGAGCGGCGACTCGACGCTCGAGGTGCTGATCGGCGCCACCAGCCTGGACGACTTCCTCAGCCGGGTCGACACTGTCGGCCGCGTCTCCGACCAGGGCAACCGCGTCCTCGGCGAGGTCGTCACCTTCCAGAACGACGTGCGTGCGCGGCGGGCCCGCCTGAAGCGTGCGAAGGCCCGGGCGGACGAGCTCGTCGCCGAGCGCGCGCGCCAGAAGGCCTCGATCGAGAGCCAACTCGCGACACGGCGCTCGCTGCTGAACTCCATCCGCGGCGAGATCGCCCGGATGCAGGCCGCCGAGCGCGCCCGGCAGGCGGAACTCGAGCGGCGGGCACGCGCGCAGGCCGCGGCCGCAGCCGCCGCGCCACCGGTCCTCGCGACGGCGCTCAGCTCCGAGACCTCGTCCTCGTCCTCGTCCTCGTCCTCGTCCTCGTCGTCGTCCGGGTCGGCCGCCGGGGAGCCGGGCGCGGTTCCGGTGTCCTCGGCGGGCTGCCGGTCGGCGGCCGCCAGCTCGTCCAGGACGACGTCGAGCACGCGCACCGCGCCGGTCTTGTCCAGCGGGTCGTTGCCGTTGCCGCACTTGGGCGACTGGACGCACGAGGGGCAGCCGCTCTCGCACTCGCAGGTGGCGACCGTTGCCCGGGTGGCCTGCAGCCACTTCCGCAGGACGGCGTAGCCGCGCTCGGCGAAGCCGGCCCCGCCCGGATGCCCGTCGTAGACGAAGATCGTGGCCGCGCCGGTGTCCGGGTGCAGCGCGGTGGACAACCCGCCGAGGTCCCAGCGGTCGCACGTCGCGAGCAGCGGCAGTATCCCGATCGCCGCGTGCTCGGCCGCGTGCAGGGAACCGGGCAGCGCGATCTCGTCCACCTCGGCCCGCTGCACCGCGCGGGAGTCGAGGGTGAACCAGACAGCGCGGGTG
>DATFQE010000084.1:0-2167 GCA_035264445.1 Gaiellaceae bacterium
GCCGCGCCAGCGCGGCGAAAGCGCGCAGCCTCGCCTCCAGTTCCATCACCTGCGGTTATACAAGACGTGGCGAGGATGTATTGGAGTTGCGGGTCCGCGAGGCGTAGCGTCTGGCTCCAGCTCCGCGCCAAGACACGTCGGAAACTCGATGCCGCGGAGCCCGCTACCGCAAGGAGGTACCGCTATGCGCAGGCTTGCCCTGCTCTTCGTGCTCGCCGGGCTCGGAGTCGCCGTAATCGCGGCGACTGCACTCGCAGCGCGGACGCACAACGGCCCGTCGGGCGTCCAGGGAACGGTCTGGGCCGTCGAGCGGTTCGACGGGGGAATCAACACCGTCACCGCGTTCGACGCCTCGACCGGCGAGGTTCGCTGCTCCGCGACGACCGGGAAGCGCCCCATCGGCGTCGCCGCCCCGCGGCACACCGGCAAGGTCTATACCGCCGACGAGCGCAGCAACCAGCTCACGGTCCTGTCGAAGCGGGACTGCCTGGTCCTGAAGCAGATCCCGACCGGGGCGTTGCCCCACCACGTGATGCCGTCTCGCGACGGCCGGCTTCTCTACTTCGGCGAGTACGGAACGAACAAGGTCGGCGTCGTCGATACCCGTACCGACACGCTGGTGGCGGAATGGAAGGCGAGCGACAATGAGCTCGCGAAAACCCACGCCGTCTGGATCACCCGTGACGGCAAGGACCTCTACACGACCAACGAGGGCGCGACCCAGTCGGCGATGGGAACGCTCTCGAGGCTCGACGCCGAGTCCGGCGCGATCCTCTGGGAGGTTCCGATCGGTGTCCGGCCGAGCGAAGTGCTCGTGAGCCGGAAGCTCGCGTACGTCACCGTCCGGAACGAGAACAACGTCAAGGTCCTCGACGTCAGCGGCGCGAAGCCCGCTCTCCTACACGAGGTCGCGATCGGCGGGATGCCCGACACTATGCAGCTGACCCGCAACGACAAGACACTCGTCGTCGGGCTGCGCACGATTCTGCAGATGGCCCTGATGGACACCCGCTCGCTCGAGGTGCGGCCTGTCACGTTTGCGGGGTACGGGATCAGCGGCCACCAGTCGCTCACGCCTGACGGGCGCTACACGTTCATCGCGCTGGAAAGCACGGCGACGATCCGTCCAGGGGCGATCGCGACGGTCGACAACCGCTCGGGCGAGGTCGTGCAGATGTGGAACTACCCGAGCGGCCCGTGGCCGCACGGAGTGGTCTACGACCGCGAAGTCCTGCGGTAGCGGGGAGTGGGACGGGCGGCCTACGTGTAGGCCGCCCGCGCCCGCTTCCAGCGCTCGTCGTCGGTGCGGATCAAGTCCGGGTTGACGCCGCGCCGCTCGGCGAGCGCCAGCGTCAGGAGCTGGAAGCGGACGATGTCGACTGCCGGGTGTCGGGTCGGGACGAGCTCGACGTCGCAGCCGAGCTCGGTCAGGGCGGCGACGGCGTCACGCGCTCGCTCCGCGGCACGGCCGTCCCCCTCGAGCACGAAGCAGCGAACCGTCTCGTCGACCGCAGCGAGGTGCCCGTGCAGGAGCTGCTCAGTCTGATGTGCCTCGGCCGGGAGAAAGGCGCCCTCGCGGAGCTTGAGCGCGGCCTCCTGCGCGGTCGGCCAGTCGCGTCCGGCACCGGCGATCAGGAACCGCGGGTGATCGCTCACCTCGGCCCTCCGCTCGAGCTCGGCGGCGACCGCGTCGGCGAGCCACGAGACGTCCTCGCCCCTCAGCGCGGCGATCGCCGCCACCGCGCTGGTGTAGCTCGCCGTATGGCACCAGCTCTCCTCGATCCCGGGCGCGGCCACGATCACCTCGTCCGCGGCCTCCGCGATCGGGCTCTCGGGCGCGCCGGTGACGAGCCAGGTTGGGCCGTTCCAGGCACGCACCGCTTCGAGCGTGACCGCGGTTCCGCCCTCGTGGCTGATCGCGACGAGCACGCCCGCGTCGTTGCGGTCCGGCCCGAGAACGAGCTCGAGCGCCTGCACCGCGTTGCCCCCCGTCAGGGCCGCGTGGTACGACGTTCCGCAGCCGGTAAAGACCGCGCGGCCCGCCGGCAGGCGCCGGTCGGTCGGCACCTGCCGAAGCCAGTCGGGCTGGGCGAAGACGGCCTCGCGGGTCTTCTCGCCTGCCATAAGCCCGTCTATACCATGAGCCGCGTGGACGGGTTCCCCTTCG
>DATFQE010000085.1:0-11140 GCA_035264445.1 Gaiellaceae bacterium
TCGAACGCGCGCTGGACCGGGGAGGGAGACGCAATCGCAGAGCTCCCTCCGCGGCCCCAGGTCGAGTTCCGCCCCGAGCGCGCGAACGCCGTCATCGGCCTCGACATCGAGCAGAACGAGCAGCGCGACATCCTCACGGGCATCGGCTTCGAGGTCGCCGAGAACTGGACCGTGACCGTCCCCACCTGGCGGGCGCGCGACGTGACCCGCGAGATCGATGTCGTCGAGGAGGTTGCTCGCTTCAGGCTCGAAAAGGTGCCGTTCACTCTGCCGCTGAGACGCGCAGTGTTTGGCCGGCTGTCCAAGGAGCAGCGGCTGCGCCGGGTCGTCGAGGACGTCCTCGTCGGCCTCGGTTTCGACGAGGCCTACACGTGGAGCCTGCAGGCGAGCGACGGCGACCCGCGGGCGCTCAGGGTCCCGGAGCCGATCTCCGCGGAGCTCGCCGTCCTCCGAACGAGCCTTGTCGGCGGCCTGCTCGCCTCGGCGCGCCATAACCGCGATCTGGGCGTGGACGACGTCGCGCTCTTCGAGATCGCGCGGGTGTACCTCCCCACGGGGGAGCAGCTACCGGACGAACCGTGGCACGTCGGCGGCATCACGAGCGACGGCTTCTTCGGCGCCAAGGGCGCGGTGGAGGCGTTGCACGACGCGCTCAAGCTGGAGCCGCGCTTCGAGCGCACGGAGGAGCCGTTCCTCCATCCGGGCAAGGCGGCGCGCGTCGAGGCCGGCTGGGTCGGCGAGCTCCATCCTGAGCACGGGCCCGAGGGCTTCGGCGCATTCGAGCTCGACCTCGGCGCCCTCTTCGACGGCGTTCCGGAGCGGATCGAGTACGAGGACGTGATCACGTACCCGGCCCTACGGCAGGACCTCGCGGTCATCGTCGACGAGAGCGTTCCCGCCGGCGCTCTCGTCGCTGCGGTGCGCTCGGCCGTACCCGAGGTGCGAGAGGCAACGGTCTTCGACGTCTACCGCGGTGACCCGGTCCCGGAAGGGCGTAAGTCCGTTGCGCTCGCGCTCTCGTTCCAGGCGCCGGACCGCACGCTCTCCGATGAGGATGCCGCGCGCATGCGCGCGGCAATCGTCGCTCTGCTACGCCAACAGTTCGCGGCCGAGCTCAGAGGCTCGTAGCGGCGACGCGCTCGGCGAGCGCCTCGAGCACCTTGATCTGAACCTGCGGCGAGCCGTCGAGCAGCCGGCGGAAGTTCTGCTCGGAGACGACGAGCGCCCGCACCGGCGACGTGGTCGTCACCGTGGCCGTCCGCGGGGTCTTCGTCACGAGCGCGATCTCGCCCAGGAAGTCGCCGGGGCCGAGCGTGCCGATCTTCCGTCGTTTCCGCCTGACGTCGGCGTTGCCCTCGACCAGGACGAAGAACTCGCGGCCGCGGCCGCCCTCCTTCGTCAGCTGCTTACCCTCGGCGAGGTCGATCTCGTCCGCGATCCGGGCGATCTCGGACAGCTCCTTCTTGGAGCAGCGGGAAAAGAGGGGCACGCCCTTGAGGAGCTCCAGCTTGGCGTCCTTGTGCAAGCGCACGGAGGCGAGAGTCTACGGTGACTCGTGCTGCAATCCAACCCCGGTCCGCCGTCGTACGTAGGTTGAGCAGCCGCCATCTACTCCGAGGGGGAACGTTTGAGCCACAGAATTCGAGCGCTCTGCATCGCCGTCGTCGCCGTCGTCGCGATCGTGCTGCCCAACGCCGCCTCGGCGCAGGCGACACACCTGAACGCGACGGTCGGGCCCGGCTTCACGATCTCGCTGCGCGATGCAGGCGGCGCGAACGTCACCCACCTGCCCGTCGGCACCTACGAGATCGCCGTCAACGACCAGGGCACCGAGCACAACTTCCACCTGAGCGGTCCCGGGGTCGACATGCGGACCGAGGTGGACCAGGTCGGGACGGTGACCTGGACGGTCACGTTCACCGACGCCGTGTACCGCTTCCAGTGCGACCCGCACTCGAGCTCGATGTTCGGCCTGTTTGCCGTCGGGACGGCGACCTTGCCGCAGCCGCCTCCACCGCCCCCGCCTCCGCCTCCGGCCCGTACGGGGGTCAAGAAGCTGACCGCGACGGTGGGGCCCGGCGCCACGATCTCGTTGAAGCAGGGGAGCAGGAAGGTGTCGCGCCTCAAGGCGGGCCGCTACCGGATCGTCGTCCGCGACCGGTCGCACATGCACAACTTCCACCTGACCGGTCCGCGCCTGAACAGGAAGACGTCGGTGACGGCGCACGGGACGTTCACGTGGACGGTGACGCTCCGCAAGGGGACGTACCGCTACGTCTGCGATCCACACAAGGCGTTCATGAGGGGCAGCTTCCGCGTGACCTAGACCACGGTCGCGAGCGCGGCGGGCGGGCCTGACAAAGCCTGCCTCGGGCCCGCCCGCCGCCCGGATGTCCGCCTGCCGGTCCGGCGGGTCAGTCGCGGTCGACGAGCCGGAACCGGCCGAAGCGGGCCTTCTCGGTTCCCTCGCGGCTCTTGCGGGCGAACAGGCGCATCGTCGCGCCGATTCCGCCTGCGATCACGAAGCCGGCGCCGACGGCGCCTGCGGCCACCGCCGGAAGCTTCGCCTTCAGCTTCGCGCTGACGTTCGTCGCGTCGCCGATCTCGGCGCGCAACGTGTCGACGGCAGTCGCGAGCTCCTCGCGCTCCGCCTCGATCTGGCGCCGGATCTCCTCCGGCGTGGGCGTGCTATCCGCCGCCGCCATCGCTCTTCAGCGCCTCGCTCGTCAACTTCGCCTCCTCGATCGCCTGCTCGGGGACGGGCGGCGCGCCCTTCTGGATCCGCTTGAAGCCGAGCAGCCCCAGGATGCCCGTCACGACGAGCAGGAACAGCGTCACGATCAGCAGCGCCAGCCAGACGTCGACGACGGTCGCAAGCCCGGCCGCGATCGTCGCAAGCAGGAAGCCGACCGCGTAGAGCCCGAACAGCGCGGCGCCCGCGCCGAGGCCGACGCCGATCCCGAGCGAGCCGAGCTTGCGGCTGATCTCGAGCTTCGCGAGCTCGATCTCCAGGCGGACGAGCGCGCTCGCGTGTTCGGCGACGTCCTTCGCGGCGCTGCCGAGCGTCGCGTCGCGGGACTCAGTCACGTGGGTGGGCATGGCCCCTCCAGTCGATCAGCTTCGCGATTACGATCCCCGCCGCGAAGGCGGCCGCGATCACGACCCACGGATTCGGCCCGCCCTCGCCGGGCGGCTTCGGCCGGTCGCCGAGCTGCGGTGCGACCGGCGCCACCGTGCCGTGTGCCGGCGAGAGGTTCGTCGGGGCCTCGCCCTTGATCCGCGCCCTGATCAGGCTCGGCTTCATCCGGCGGAGGAGCGCCGCGTCGTCGGCGAGCGGCTCCGCGATCTTGGCCTTCAAGCCGCCCTGTCCGGCGGCCCCGTCGGCGAACTCCTGAAGCCGATCGGCTGCCTGGTCGATGAGCTGGTCGGCGCGGTTCATCGCCTGACCGGCGGCGGTTCGCCCGTGACGATCCGGTACAGCTGAGTGGCCGCGCGCCTGGCGGCCATCGTCGCGACGGCGCCGATCAGCCCGTAGATCGCGCTCCAAAGAACCTTCCGCAACATCGTGGTGGAGGTTACCGCCCTCGGGGTGGCACAAACCTAGGGAGCGTCCACCTCGGGCGGCGTGTACTCGTCGAGGCTCGCGAGCTCGTCCTTGCCGATCGTGAGCCGGACCGCGTCGGTGTCGATCGAGGCGACGAGCTCGGACGGCACGTACTTCGGCTTGCCTACTACCCCGGTCAGGATCGCCAGGCCGTCGAAGATGTCCGCGTCGTTGTCGCCCAGCACCTGGTCGACCTTGCCGATCTCTTCCCCGTCGGGCGCTGAAACGGAGTAGCCGGGCTCGACCATGAGCCACGACGTGGGGTCGGCCACTAGACGGCCTTGCCCTCGACGTACCAGACCGGGCCCTGGGTGTAGACCGGGTCGGTATCGGACAGGGCGCGGAGGATCCGGAGCTGACCCGGGATCCCTTCGCCGTCCAGGCGCTCGAGGCACCGGCGCGTCATCTCGGGCGAGGCGCCGTAGCCGTACCGGCGCGCGACGCGGAACCGCAGCGCGGGCTTGCCGCCGTAGCGGGCCGGGTTGACCGGCGCGAGCAGCAGTGCGGCGCGCTCGAGATGGTCGGTAGAGGTGAGCTCGATCTCGGCATAGAGGTCGCTCCAGTCGGGCGGAAGGGTCGCCAGCCCGACGTCCCACGCCTCCGCCAGGGTCGCCCGGTCGACCGCGAGCACCCCCGGCTCCGGCTGGGCGGTGGAGACGAGCTCGAGCTGTCCCCGGATGCCTTCGCGGTCGAGCCCGCGCAGGCTGCGGCGAACCGCGTCGGGGCTCGCGCCGGCCCCGCGCCGCGCGGTGTAGAAGCGGATCTCCGAGCCGTTCCGACCGGGCATCAGCGGCGTCAGCTTCGCGGCGGCGCGTTCGGCCTCTGCCGGGTCGGCGACCCGCAGCAGGAGCCGGGCGTCCGTCCAGTCGTCGGGCAGTCCCCGCTCGATCTCGCGCCACTTTTCTCCCAGCCTCACGCGCGGGAGGTTATCGGTACGCTGGCCGCAAATGGCCAAGGTCGAGCAGCGGGGGGCGCTGTCCGAGGAGACGCTGCGGGACTTCTTCCGCGAGATGCTCCTGATCCGGCGTTTCGAGGAGAAGGTCGAGGAGCGATTCCGCGCCGGCGAGCTTCCGGGCTTTCTCCACGTAGCGATCGGGCAGGAGGCCGTCGCCGTCGGCGTCTGTCGCGCTCTGGACGAGGGCGACGTGATCGCCTCGACCCACCGCGCTCACGGTCACACCCTCGCCAAGGGCACGCACCCGAACGAGCTGATGGCCGAGCTCTACGGGAAGCTCGAGGGCTGCTCGCACGGCTACGGCGGCTCGATGCACCTCTACGACGTCGAGCGCGGCAACATGGGCGCGAACGCCGTCGTCGGCGGCGGGCTTCCAGCCGTGACCGGCGCCGCGCTTGCGTTCAAGCTCCGGGACGAGCCGCGGGTCGCCGTTGCGTTCTTCGGCGACGGGGCGACGAACATCGGCACCGTCCACGAGTCCCTCAACCTGGCCCAGCTGTGGCGCGTGCCGGCGCTGTTCGTCTGCGAGGACAACGGCTGGGCGGAATCGACGCCCGCCAGCCAGCAGCTCCCGATCGAGGACCTGTCCAAGCGCGCCGAGGCCTACGGGATGCGCGCGGTGAAGGCCGACGGCCAGGACGTCGAGGAGGTCTACCGCGCGACGATCGAGGCACTCGCGCACGTGCGCGAGGGCCACGGACCGGTGTTCCTGCACGTGCGCACGTACCGCCTGACCGGGCACTACGTCGGCGACCCGCAGGTCTACAGGCCGAAGGACGAGCTGCCGCGCCTGCGCAAGACGGAGGACCCGATTACGAAGCTGCGCGACCGGCTGGAGCTCGCCGAGGACGAGTTCGAGCAGATGGACCGCGAGGCCCATGAGCTCGTCGAGGCCTCGGTCGAGTTCGCGAAGGCGGGCACGGACCCGAAGCCCGAGGACGCGCTCAAGAACCTGTATGCCTGACCTGTCCTATCGCGAGGCGGTTCGGGATGCGCTCTCACGCGCGATGCGCGAGGACGACAACGTCTTCATCATGGGCGAGGACATCGCCGAGATGGGCGGGTCGATGGGCGTCACCCAGGGCATGCTCGACGAGTTCGGGCCCGAGCGCGTCCGAAACACGCCGATCTCCGAGATGGCGCTCGTCGGCACCGCGATCGGCGCGGCGATGCAGGGCATGCGCCCGGTCGCCGAGGTCATGTACGAGGACTTCCTCACTCTCGCGGCCGAGCAGATCGTCAACCAGGCCGCCAAGCACCGCTACATGTCCGGCGGCCAGCTCAAGGTTCCTCTCACCGTGCGGACGCAGGGCGGCGCCGGCTGGTCGCCGGGTGCCCAGCACGCCCAGCAGCTCGAGGCCTGGTTTGCGCACATCCCGGGGCTGAAGGTCGTGTTCGCGTCGACACCGACGGACGTGCGAGGCCTCCTTTGGTCTGCGATCTACGACGACAACCCCGTCCTGTTCTTCGAGCACCGGACGCTGTACGGGATCAAGGAGGACGTGCCCGATGAGCTGGAGCCGATCGAGCTCGGCAAGGCGCGTGTACACCGGCAGGGAAACGACGTCACGGTGGTCGCGATCGGCCGCCTCGTGCACGAGGCGATCGCTGCCGCCGAGCAGGCCGAGGCGCAGGGAATCTCGGTCGAGGTCGTCGACCCGCGGACGCTGCTGCCGCTCGACGAGGACACGATCGTCGACTCGGTCAAGAAGACCAACCGCTGCGTCGTAGCGCACGAGGCCGTCACGCGGATGGGGTTCGGTGCCGAGATCGCGGCCGTCGTCCAGCACCAGGCTTTCGACTACCTCGACGCGCCGGTCGAGCGCGTGGGCGCGAAGTTCACGCCGCTGCCGTTCGCGCCGGTGATGGAGGAGTACGTCGTTCCGCACGCCGCGGACGTGCTCGCGGCGGTCAAGCAGACCATGGCCCGTGGCGACTGAGATCAAGCTTCCGCGGCTCGGGCAGGGCATGGAGGCGGGCACCATCGTCCGCTGGCTCAAGTCCGAGGGCGAGCAGGTCGAGAAGGGCGAGCCGCTCTACGAGCTCGACACGGACAAGGTCACGCAGGAGGTGGAGGCCGACGCCTCCGGCGTGCTGCTGAAGATCGCAATCGCCGAGGGCGAGGTCCCCGTCGGCCAGACCATCGCCGTGATCGGCGAGGAGGGCGAGCAGGTCTCGGCTCCGGAGGCCGACACCGAGGTCAAGGAGCAGCCGCAGGAGGAGGGGTCCCGTGCGCCGGCGCGCGACGAGGACCGTGAGCGCGGCAAGCACGCGTCGACGAACGGCTCGGAGCAGGTGACTGAGATCAAGGAGCCGGCGCGCGCAGACGGCCGGGTCAAGGCCTCGCCGTTGGCGCGGCGGATCGCGCGCGAGCGCGGGATCGACCTGACCGCGCTCCGCGGCACCGGGCCCGACGGTCGCATCGTGGCCGAGGACGTCGAGCACGCGGCGACGGCGCCGGCAGTCGTCACCGTCGCCGAACGCACCGGCGAGGTTGAGCGGGTTCCGCTGACGTCGCTGCGCAAGACGATCGCGCGCCGGATGACGGAGGCGTGGCAGGCGCCGGCCTTCCAGATCTCGATGTCCGCCGACATGACGCGGTCGGTGGAGCTGCGGTCGCGGCTCGTCGAGCGTGCGAAGGAGGGCGTCAAGCCGAGCTACAACGACATCCTGATCAAGGTCTGCGCGGCCGCGTTGATGCGGCACCGCGACGTCAACGCGCGCTTCGCGGACGACGCGATCGAGCTGCTGCCCAGTGCCGACATCGGGATCGCGGTCGCGATTCCGAACGGCCTGATCGTCCCGGTGCTGCGAGCGGCCGAGGTCAAGTCGATCGAGCAGATCGCCGCCGAGACCCGCGAGCTGGTCACACGCACGCGAGAGGGGAAGCTGCGTCAGGAGGACCTCGAGGGCGGCTCGTTCACGATCTCGAACCTCGGCATGTTCGGCGTCGAGCAGTTCGTCGCCGTCCTCAACCCGCCGCAGGCCGCGATCCTCGCGGTCGGGGCGCTCGAGCAGCGGGTCGTCGTCCGCGACGGCGAGCTCGAGGCGCGCCCGATGATGACGATGACGATGAGCTGCGACCACCGCTCGCTCGACGGCGCGACCGCGTCCGACTTCCTCCGCACGGTGAAGGATTTCCTGGAAGAGCCCGCCCTGGCCCTGTGACCGCGGTGATTCAGTGAGGGTCTGGTACTTCGTCCGCGATCTGGACGCCGGCCGCGCCTTCTACACCGGCAAGCTCGGCTTCAGCGAGACGTACGTCGACGAGGACGACCGCTGGGCCAAGCTCGAGCGCGATGCCATGCACATCGCCTTGGCGGAGGGCGAGCCGACCGAGGACGGAGGCGTCGCGACCATCGACGTCGACGACGTCAAGGCTGAGGCGGAGCGGCTGCGCGCGGAGGACGTCGAGGTCGGCACCGTGTTCGAGCTTCACGGCGAGGTGCGCCTGCTGGACGTGTTCGACCCGGATGGCAATCGGGTCCAGCTCGTTCAAGAATTACGCCCATGATCCGTCGCGTGGAGCCGCGGGACATCCGTTTCCTGCGCGACATGCTCCACCACGCCTTCTATCGCCGCGAGGTACCGGCCGGCGAGGATGAGCAGCCCGTCTACCGGTACGTGCAGGCCTGGGGAAGGCGCGGCGACGCGGGCGTGGTCGCGCTCGACGACGGCTTTCCCGTCGGAGCCGCGTGGTACCGCCTCTTCAAGCACGACGAGCCGGGCTACGGCTTCGTCGACGAGGAGACTCCAGAGCTGGCGATCGCGATCGTTCCCAGCCGGCGCGGGCGGGGGCTCGGCAAAGAGATGCTCGAGGCGCTGATCTCACGTGCGCGGCAGGACGGGTTCCCGCGGCTCAGCCTCAGCGTCGAGGAGGACAACCCGGCGATCGGGCTCTACGAGAGCTTCGGCTTCCGGACGGTCGACCAGCGAGGGCACTCGTCGACCATGGTCGCCGAGCTCTGACGCCGCCTCGCTAGGATCGCCCTCGTGGAGTGCGACGTCGCTGTTCTCGGTGGCGGCCCAGGCGGGTACACCGCTGCGATCCGCGCGGCCCAGCTCGGCGCGAAGGCCGTCTGCATCGACAAGGAGCCGGAGCTCGGCGGGACCTGCCTGCGGGTCGGGTGCATCCCGACGAAGGCGTGGGTCCAGACGGCGTTCGCGATCAAGGAGGCCGAGGAGACCTTCGCGAAGCTGGGCGTCCAGGTGAGCGAGCCGCAGCTCGACTTCGGCACCGCGAACGAGTGGAAGGCGGGCGTCGTCAAGCAGATGACGAGCGGCGTGGCTTCGCTCTTCAAGGCGAACGGCGTCGAGTGGGTGAAGGGAACCGGCAGTTTCAAGGACGCGAACACGATCGCGGTCGACGGCGGGGAGGACGTGCAGTTCCGCTCGGCGGTCATCGCGACGGGTTCGTTCCCCCTCGCGCCGCCGATCCCGGGCCTCGACTCGCCGCGCTGTGTCGACTCGACGGGCTTGCTCGCGCAGACGCAGGTTCCGCGCCGGCTCGTGGTGCTGGGCGGCGGGATCATCGGCTGCGAGTTCGCCTCCATCTTCCGGCGCTTCGGCTCCGAGGTGACGATCATCGAGATGCTCCCGCGGCTCATCCCGGCCGAGGACGACGACGCGGCGAACGAACTCGCCAAGCAGTTCAAGAAGCGCGGGATCGCGCTGCACCTCGAGAAGCAGTGCACCGGGGTCGAGGACTCCGGTGACGGCCTGCGCGTCCACTTCGGCGACGGCGAGTCGGTCGAGGCCGACCTGATGCTCGTCGCCGTCGGCCGCGGGCCGACGGTCGAGGGAATCGGGCTGGAAGGGATCGGCGTCGAGTTCGACAAGCGGAAGGGCATCGCCGCCGACGAGCACCGGCGGACGACGGTCGCCCACATCTACGCGGTCGGCGACTGCGCCGGCTACTGGCAGCTCGCGCATACCGCGTTTCGCGAGGCCGAGGTCGCGGCCGAGAATGCGATGGGACACGAGCCCGTCGTGGACAACCGCGGCGTGCCGCGGCCGATCTACACCGATCCCGAGATCGCCGGCGTCGGCCTCACCGAGGCGGAGGCGCGTGAGCAGTACGGCGACGACGTCGCGACGGGGATGTTCCCGTGGGTCGCGAACGCGCGGGCCGTGATGCAGAACGAGACCGTCGGCTGGGTGAAGTCGATCCACGAGACGCGGTACGGCGAGCTGCTCGGCATCGTCATGGTCGGCCCGCACGTGACCGATTTGATCGAGGCCGGAGTGGTCGCTTTGGATGCAGAATCGACGGTCGAGACGGTCGCCGACGGGATGGCTGCCCACCCGACGCTCTCGGAGGCGATCAAGGAAGCAGGCCTCGTCGCGCTCGGCCGCGCGATCCACCTCCCGAACCGCAAGCGCGCTCCGGCGCAGGCGTAACGGCCGCCCCGAGTCCGTTCCCCTCCCCTTAAGGGGTGGGGATTGGCGGCCCTTCCACCCGCCACCCGGCGTCCAGCCTACCGCCGAACTGCGCACGCAGCACCAACGCGTCCGCGCCAAAACCGTGCCAATTCGGATCCAAGAGTTTCCCGGCGCGGCTCTCCACCGTTGCCACGACGTGCACGCTCCGCGGAGGAGAGCGCAAGAAATCGGGCTCCTGGGTATCTACCGGGCATGACCCCCCTCCTCGTCCACCGTGCGAAGTCGGTAGACCGGGCCTTCGAGCGCCTCTACAAGCGCCACGTCCACGACGTCTACCGCTACACGCTCGCGGTTCTCCACAACGACGCCGACGCCGAGGACGTCACCCAGGCCGCGTTCCTCAGCGCCTACCGCGCCTTCCGCAAGGGCGAGCGGCCCGTCAAGCCGCACAACTGGCTGATCAAGATCGCGCACAACGAGTGCCGGCAACGCTTCCGCGCCTCCGCCCGGCGCCCGCAGGAGGTCACCCTGCAGGAGACGGACGGCCACCCGGCCGGAAACCCCGCCGACGACGTCCCGACCGCCGAAGAGCTTCGCCACGCGCTCGCCCAGCTGAGCTTCAACCAGCGCGCGGCGCTTGTCATGCGCGAGCTCGAGGGCCGCACGTACGCGGAGATCGCCGCAGTCCTCGAGACCTCCGTGAGCGCCGTCGAAACGCTGCTGTTCCGAGCGCGGCGCGCCCTGCGCGAGCAGCTGGAGGGCAGCCTCACGTGCGGTCAGGCCGAGCTCACGCTCGCGCGTCGGCTGGAGGGGACGATCACGCCGGGCGAGCGCGGAGCACTTCGCGCGCACCTGCGCGAGTGCAAGGAGTGCGCGGCGCTCGAACGTCGTCAGCGCGCTCACCGCACGGCGCTCAAGACGAGCCTCGGCGCCGTCCCGCTGCCCGCCTCGCTCCAGAGCTTCTTCGGCGGCGGCGCCGCGACGGTCGGCGGCGGGATCGCGCTCGCCGGCAGCGGTGTGGCCGGGAAGGTCGCCGCGATCGCGGCCGCCGGAGCAGTCGCCGTCGGCGCAGGCCAAGCAGTCGAGGCCGTCACGACGAAGCCGGACACGCGGAACGCGGAGCACGCTCTCGATCACCACGCGACGGCGACGTTTTCCCCGGTCGCCCACGTCCAGCGGGCCACGCCCGCGGCCCGCCG
>DATFQE010000086.1:0-29600 GCA_035264445.1 Gaiellaceae bacterium
AGCGGTCAGCCTGCACCGCGCCGCCCAGCACGTTGCTGTGCAAGGTTGGCCGGACGACCTGACGGAGCTCCCCGGCGTCGGCGCGTACACGGCCGCGGCCGTCACGAATTTCGCCTTCGGCTCGCCGGTGCTGCCCGTGGACACCAACGTCCGCCGCGTCCAGGAACGGACCGGCGCCGCGTTCGGACCCGACTGCGCGCAGGCGCTGTTCGACCTCGGCGCCATGATTTGTCTCGCCCGAATCCCGCGCTGCGCAGCCTGTCCGCTCGCGGCGGGCTGCCCATCGCGCGGAATGCGCTATGAGCCGCTGCGGAGACAGTCGCGGTTCGAGGGCTCCTTCCGGCAGCGGCGTGCACGAGCACTCCGCGCGGTCGCGGACGGCCCGCGCGCCCTCGGGGACCTCGACGCTGAAGCAGTGGCGGCGCTCGAGCGGGACGGCCTTGTACGCCTCGAGGCAGACGTGGTCGCCCTGCCGTCCTGAGGGACGCGGAATTAACCCTCTCGCAATCGTTGTCCCTGAAAATAGGGGCATGAGCACGGTCCTCGTAGTTGACGACGAACCGATCGTTCGCGAGGTCGTCGTCCGCTACCTCCGGCGCGAGGGGTACGAGACGCTCGAGGCCGCGGACGGATCGCGGGCGCGCGAGCTGCTCGAGCGCCACGACCCGAGTCTCGTCGTGCTCGACCTCATGCTCCCCGGCACCGACGGCCTCGAGCTGTGCCGCTGGATCCGATCGCGCTCGGACCTGCCCGTGATCATGCTCACGGCGCGCGGCGAGGAATCGGACCGCATCGTCGGGCTCGAGCTCGGCGCCGACGACTACGTGACGAAGCCGTTTTCGCCCCGCGAGCTGGCCGTCCGCGTGCGAGCCGTGCTTCGCCGCGCGGCCGCACCCACACGCCGCGACGAGAAGCTCAGCTTCGACGGCCTCGAGATCGACGCCGGCGCCCGGGAGGTGACGAAGGGAGCCGAACAGTTGCGGCTGACCGCGAGGGAGTTCGACGTCCTCTACTTCCTCGCCTCGAACCCGCGACGTGTCTTCTCGCGCGACCACTTGATGGAACGCGTCTGGGGCTATTCGACCGCCCTCGACACCGGCACCGTGACCGTGCACATCCGCCGCCTCCGCGAGAAAATCGAGGACGACCCCTCACGGCCACGGTTCATCGAGACGGTCTGGGGCGTCGGCTACCGCTTCGCCGGATGATCGCCTTCGCTCTCGTCGTCGCGCTTGCGACGCTCGCAGTCGGGCTAGCGGCTGCCGTCGTGCTGCGGCGATTGCCGACGCTCAAGCTCCAGCTGGCGGGGCTGGCGCTCGTCGCGACCCTGGTCCCGCTCGCGGCTGTCGTGCTCTCGGGCGTCGTGATGTTCGACTCCGGTCATGACGTCGTGCTGCTCGGGGTTGCGGCCGCGTCGTCGACCGTAGCGTTCGTCGCCGCCGTGGTCCTGGCACGCGGGATTGCGAGGCCTGTCCAGCGCCTGCGTGCCACTTCCGTCGCTCTCGCCGGCGGCGACCTGGGAGCCCGCGCGCTCGAGAGCGGCCCGACCGAGCTGCGACAGCTCGCCGAAGCGACCAACGAGATGGCGGCCCGGCTCGAGGAGCTCTTCGATGCGCGGCGCCGGCTCGTCGCGTGGGCGAGCCACGACCTGCGCACGCCGATCGCGTCGCTCCAGGCGATGGTCGAGGCGATCGAGGACGGGCTCGCCACTCCGGACGACTACCTGCCTTCGATGCGCGAGGAGGTGCGTGCACTGGGCATGCTCGTCGACGATCTCTTCGAGCTGGCACGGATCGACGCGGGCGCGTTGACGCTCGAGCTTGAGGAGGCTTCATTGGCGGTTCTGGTCGCGTCGACCGTACGCGGCCTCCAGCCGCAGGCGACGATCCGCCAGATCAGGCTCGAGGCGCGGATGAGCGGCGACGGCCTACGCGTCCGCTGCGCGCCGGAGAAGGTCGAACGGGTCCTCTACAACCTCGTGGCAAACGCGTTGCGGCACACGCCGTCTGACGGTTCGGTCGCCGTCCTCGCCCAGCCCGACGAGCGCAACGTCGTCGTCACGGTCGAGGACACCGGCGAGGGACTGCCGCCCGACAACGCAGCGTCGCGCGAGCATGGTGGCGCCGGGCTCGGGCTCGCGATCGCCCGCGGGCTCATCGAGGCGCAGGGCGGGCGAATCTGGGCCGAGAACCGCCCGGGCGGCGGCGCCCGCGTCTCGTTCACGTTGCCCGCGGCCTAGTTCTCAGAGGCGGTGACGCACCCAGACGTTCGGCTCCACGTGGCGGCCGATGCCGTCGCGAACCTCCAGCGGCGCGAGCGCGCCGGGAAAGACGTACGTCCCGTCCTCGGGGAAGCGCATGCCCGCCCACTCCTCCCAGTCGGCGACCGGAGCCTCGATCAGCATCGACTCGGGAGCCGGCGCGACGATCTCGCCGCCGACTCGCTCGTGCACTCGGAGCCACGGATCGAAGTGGCTGCCGTCGTCGCGGCGCCACAGCAGGTACCGCTCGATCGGAACCAGCGGGTAGCGCTCCTTCCAGGTCGGGCGAACCGGCGCGATCAGCTCTCGGAGGCCCTCGTCGCGCGCCGCGTCGCCCAAGGCCTGGATCATGCGCGCGGCGAGCCCTTCGCCCTGGCGCCCCGGCCGGACGCTGATCGCCAGGGCGGAGAGCGCGGTCGGCGACTCGTCCGTCGTCATCCCGAGGTCGAACACGTGATCCCAGCCGCGCGGCAAGCCCTGGACGGAGCCGTCCCACGGAACGGGAAGCGAATGCCCCTCGGCGACGATCTCGTCCCCGTCGAGGAGTGCGAGCTGGAACGCCGCAAAGCGGTCGTACAGCGAGCCCCACCAGCGGCCGCCCGGCTCGTTGTGCTGCATGAACTCCGGAAACGTCTGCCGGGAGAGGTCGCGTCGGGCGAGCAGGTCGCGCTCGTCGGCGTAGCGGACGAGCCTCACCGGGTCAGGAGGGCGACGGCGTGCGCGGCCAGGCCTTCGCCTCGGCCCGTGAAGCCGAGCCGGTCGCTCGTGGTTGCGCGGACGGCGATCTGCGAGGTGTCGACGTCGAGCGCGTCGGCCAGGCGGCGCGCCATCTGCTCGCGATAGGGCCCGATCCGCGGCTGCTCCCCGATCAGGACGCAGTCGGCGTTCACGAGGTGGAAGCCGGAGGCACGGACGCGGCCGTAGGCGTCCCGGAGGAGCTCGAGCGAGGAGATCCCCTTCGGTGTGCCCTCGCCGGACGGAAACAGCGAGCCGATGTCGCCGAGGTTCGCGGCGCCGAGCAGCGCGTCGATCAGGGCATGCGCGACGACGTCTCCGTCGGAATGACCGGCGAGACCGTCCCCCTCGAGCTCGACGCCGCCGAGGACGAGCGGGGTGCCCGAGGAGAACGCGTGCGCGTCGACGCCGATCCCGACGCGCAGGTCAGACACCGAGCACCCGCGGGAGCTCGGCCAGCGAGAACGCGCGCAGGGCCTCCGGCGGCGGCTCGTGGAGGTGGCCCCACGGGCCGCGGCGCAGATGGACGGCGACCATGCCGGCCGCGAGCGCCGGCAGCACGTCGTTGTCGACGCGGTCGCCGACATATGCGATCTCGCCTGGCTCGGCGCCGGCCTCTACGACGATCCGCTCGAAGAATCCGGCAGCGGGCTTCTCGACTCCCCACCCGACGGACGAGCCGACGAAGTCGACGTGCTCGCGCATGACGTCCTCGAACTCGCGCGGCGTGTTCCCGACCACGCCGACGCGAAGCCGGCGGGCGCGTAGCTCCGCGAGGCAGGGAAGGGCGTCGCCATAGAAATCCTGCGGCTCGAACATCGAGGGCGCCCGCTCGATCCCGAGCACCTCCCAGGCGCGGCTGTGGTGCTCGCCGCGACTGATCAACCCGCCGAGCGTCCCCATCAGCGTAAAACGCGGGACTCCGGCGGCATCGGCGGCGCGCTCCCAGATGCCGGTCTCGTCCACGAGCGTCTCGCCGGCGTCGAAGACGACCGCCTTCAGTCGAGCCACGCCGACACGATCTCGAGATCGACCTGGTCCGTCACCTTGAGCAGCTTCGGATCCCCCTCGACCACTCGTACTCGCCCTCGGGCCGCCTCGACGAGCGACGCACAGTCGGTCGCCCCGGCGATGTCGCCGCCGAGCGCCGTCCGCAGCACCGAGGCCTCGAACGCCTGGGGGGTCTGTGCGGCCATCAGGCCCTCGCGGTCGACGGTCTCGACCACCTCCTCGCCGCGGACACGCTTGACGGTGTCCTGGACGGGCACCGCCGGCACGACGCCGTCCCAGCCCTCGGAGAGCGGGCTCAAGACGCGCCCGATCACGTCCTCGGAGACGAGCGGCCGCGCCGCATCGTGCACGAGGATCACGGCCGCGCCGCCGGGAACGGACGGCAGAGCGGCGCGCACCGACTCGGCTCGCGTCTCGCCTCCCGCGACGGCCGTCGCGACCTTCTCGCAGGCGAGCTCCTCGGCGAGCAGGATCGACGGCTCCTCCCAGTCGGGCGGAGCGGCGATCACGATCCCCTCGATCCAGTCCGAATCGTTCAGCCGCTGAAGCGGGACCGCGAGCAGCACGCCGTCGCCTAGCGGCGCGAACGCCTTGGGCCGGTCGAGGCCGAGCCGGTCGCCGCGACCCGCAGCGGCGAGGACGGCCCAGACGCTCATGGAGCGAGCTTACGAGACGGCGACCGCGGTCTTCTTCTTGGAGCCGGACGGCGTCTCGGTGTCCGTCTCGGCGAGCACGTCGTCGAGCCAGAGAGCCGTCTCCTCCTCGTCCATGCCCTTCGCGTACATGAGCTCGCTGACGAGGATCTTCTTGGCCTTGACGAACATCTGCTTCTCGCCGGTGGAGAGCCCTTTCTCGTGGTCGCGGAGCGAGAGGTTCCGGACGACCTCGGCGAGCTCGAAGATGTCGCCGGTCTTCATCTTGTCGCGGTTGTGCTTGAAGCGACGGTTCCAGTTCTTCGGCATCTGGGTGCCGTCGCCGGTCAGAGAGTGCAGAACCTTCTCGACGGTCTTCTCGTCGATGACCTTCCGCAAGCCGACCTTCTCCACGTTCTCGCTGGGCACGTTCACCGTCATGTCGTTGTGAAGGATCTGGATCGTGAGGTACTCGCGCTTCTCACCCAGGACCTCACGCGATTCCTTCTTCACGACCGTGCCTGCGCCGTGATGTGGATAGACGACCTTATCTCCGACCTTGTACAAGCCTGGGACCTCCCCGTTTCGACTCTCTTCGCCAATAAGCCGGCGGGTGACCATTCCGCCGGCGTGAGGCAACCAGTATAGCAAAAAGCGTACGTTTCCAGGGATTTTGAAGGCGTTTCGCGGAAAATCCCTGCTCAGAGCGAGCTACGCAGCTTCTCGAACCGCGTCGGCGAGGGCGGCGCCGAGCGCAGCCCGCAGTGTGTCGGCCTCGACCACGCGAACACCCTTCGCCGCCGGCGTTTCGGCGGGCGCCACGACGGTCCGGATGCCGAGGCTGGCGCATTCCTCCAGCCGCCGTCGGGCCTGCGCGGCCGCCCGAAGGCGTCCCGTCAGGCCGATCTCGCCGAACGCCGCCGTTGCCGGTTGGAGCGGAGCACCGCGGGCCGCGGACGCGATCGCCAGCGCAACGGCCAGGTCGGCGCCGGGCTCGTCGATCCGGACGCCGCCGGCGACGTTGACGAAGACGTCGGCCTGGCCGAGCGCGACGCGAGCGTGGCGCGTGAGCACGGCGACGATCATCGCGAGGCGCTTGGGGTCGACGCCCGTCGCGACGCGGCGCGGCATCGCGAGATCGGTGGGCGCGACGAGCGCCTGCACCTCGAGCAAGAGCGGCCGCGTCCCTTCGAGCGCGCAGGCGACCGCCGAGCCCGGCTCGCCGTCGACCGTCCGGCCGAAGACCTCCGAGGGGTTCGGTACAGCGACGAGGCCTGCGCCCGTCATCTCGAAGACGCCGAGCTCGTTCGTGGACCCGAAGCGGTTCTTCGACGCACGCAGCACGCGGTGCGCGTGGTAGCGCTCGCCCTCGAACTGGAGCACGCAGTCGACCAGGTGCTCGAGCACGCGCGGGCCGGCCACCGAGCCGTCCTTTGTGACGTGACCGACGAGGAACAGCGCGACGCCGCTCGCCTTGCCGACGCGGAGCAACCGCGCCGCCGCCTCGCGCACCTGGCCGACGGACCCGGGCGCAGAGCCGATCTCGCTCGACCACAGCGTCTGGACCGAATCGATCACGCAGACGTCGGGCTGCTCGCGCTCGAGCGTGGCGCAGATCGACTCGAGCGAGGTCTCCGCGAGGATCTCCACGGCCGCCGCTCCGCCGAGCCGCTCGGCGCGCAGCTTCACCTGGGCCGCCGATTCCTCGCCGGTGACGAGCAGAGCGCGTCGCTCGCGCGAGATCGACGCCAGCGCCATCAGGAGCAGCGTCGACTTCCCCACACCGGGCTCGCCGCCGATCAGCACGAGCGAGGCCGGGACGATGCCGCCGCCGAGCACGCGGTCGAGCTCGGTCAAGCCGGTCGGGATCCGCTTCGCGTCCTCGACCGCAACCTTGTCGAGGCGCTCGGGAGTCAGCGCCCGGGCGCCTACGCTACGCGTCCCAGTTTCACGGGCACCAGCCTCCTCGACGAGCGTCCCGAAGGAGCCGCAGCCGGGGCACTTCCCGAGCCAGCGCGCCGTCGACTGGCCACACTCGGTGCACGCGAACTTCACGGACGCCTTAGCCACACGCCCATGGTATGAGGGCCGCGGGACGGCGTCCGTGACGGTTCTGTGCCTACTTCGTGTCTGCGGCTACGCGCGCCGCTGCTTCTCCCAGTGGTCGCTCCGGCGCACCACCCGCATCCCGGCGGCTTCGTAGAGCCGCACGGCGCCGGTCGCGTTCGACGCGTCGACGCCGAGCCCGGCACGCGGCTTGCCCCGCGCGCGCAGCGCATGGAACGAATGGAGTAGGAGCGCACGGCCGAGGCCGCGTCGCCGCCACGGACGCCGGACGCCGAGCACGCTGATCCACCCGAGCGTCTCGTCGCCGGCGCGCTCGGAGCGGGCGAGCAGAATCCCCGCCAGCTCGTCTCCGTCCTCGGCCAGGAACCACAGATCCGCGTCGAACGGATCGCGAAAGCTCCAGTGCCGCCACTCCTCGTAGCTCATCGGCTCGAAGTCCGCCTGGTCGGCGAAGGTCTCCTCCTGGACCTCGTAGACCCGTTCGTCGTCCTCGCCGGGGCGGAACTCGCGCACGGTGATCCCTTCCGGCCACTCCGGCGTCGCGGGCTCGCTCGAGAGCTCCGCCTCCATCCGGAACGAGTGGCGCGCGAGCGCGTAGCCGCGCGCTTCGACGACGGCCGCGTACCCGGTGTTCCGCTCGGCGACGTACGCCTTCAGGCGCCCGTCGGACGCGAGCCGCTCCTCCGCACGGATCTCGAGCTCTTGCAAGATCGCGCTAGCAGTCTCGGAGTCACCGAGCCGAGTCTGCGCGTCGATCCAGATCACGCGGCCGACGCGAGACGGGTCGGAGAGGTCGCCGTAGCCCATGATGGAGCCGTCGTCCGCCTCTGCGACGACGGCGTCCCGATCGAGGTCGAAATCGGGCCCGTCGAACCAGAGGCGCATGTCTTTGGCGCTCACCTCGAGCGACCCGTAGAGCGCCAGGCTCACGTCGTTGAACAGCGCGGCGACGGCCTCTGCGTCCGCCGGCGTCGGCGGCCGCAGCTTCATGCCCGCTCCGGAACGGGCTCGGGCGCCGCCGCGCGACGGCCGATCGTGGCAACCAGGAGCCCGCAGAGGATCGTCGCGGCGCCGAACAGCTGGAGCACGGATGGATCCTCGTCGATCAGGATCGCCGCGAGCACGACGGTCGCGACCGGCTGGAGGGTCAGCAGGACCGACGTCACGACCGCGGGCAGGCGCGGCAGCGAGACGGTGATCAACAGCCAGCCGAGCACCTGGGCGCTCAGCGCGAGCACGATCAGCCACGCCTGCGCCTCGAGCCCAGGAAGGAGGTCGAGGTCGCCCATGAGCAGGCCGACGGGCAGGATCAGCACCGCCGAGGCGAGCGTCGCGTCGAATAGCGGGCCGGCCACCCGGCGCCGCTCGCCGGCGCCATGGCGGAGCGCGAGCAGGAAGCCCGAGTAGGCGACGCCCGTGAGCAGGCCGAGCACCACGCCGAGCGCCGGGTTCTCTCCGTAGGCGCCGTCCTCGAGCACGCCGGAAATCAGGACGACGCCGACCATCGCGATCGGGATCGAGGCGAGCGCGCGGTTCGACGGCCGCTCGGAGAAGAGCGCCCAGGCGAGCAGCCCGACCATGACGACCTGCGTGTTCCCCAGCACGGTCGCCAGACCGGCGCCCACGGCCTCGATCGCGTGGTGCCAGAGCAGCAGGTCGGCGGCGAAGAAGGCACCCGCCAGCCAGGCCCACCGGCGGAACTCGCGCGGCCGCGGGCCGAGCATTCGCTCCTCGAAGCGGACGAGCACCCAAAGGGCGGGCAGCGCGTAGGCGCAGCGGAAGAATGCACCGGTCGACGGCGAGACGTCGGCCGCCTTGTAGAGGATCCCCGAGAACGCGATCGCGATCGCACCGCCGACGGCGGCGCGCGCAGGATGGCGGAGGATCAGGCGCATCCGGCCAGCCTACGTCTGGCCACGGGACGTGACGCGCCGGCGCGTTCGCGGTCACCATGGGTATCTACGCTGTCGGTCAGCCCTTCGAGGATCCAGAGCCGGTCGAGCCAGTCGGGACGCGTCGTCCTCGAACACCGCGGCCATTCGCTCGAGGCAGCGCGCCACCGGCGCTCACGTCTCTTTCTGCGCGAAGACGAAGACGAGATCGCCTCGACTCCGCCGCCACGGCAGCGAGAGCGCGCGCGAGACCGCGAAGTACGCGCCGTCGGGTAGCGCACGCCGAAGCGGCGGAACGTGCGTCAGGAGCTCGAGCTCGTACGTCAGCTCGAGCTCCTCGAGCGCTCGTCGCAGGTCGGCGACCGCGAGCGGCTCCTCGACGGTCTCGACCGCGTGGGCGCCCGCGTCGCGCCGGCGCCTCGGCAGCCGCGCCCACACGGCGAGCAGGAGCCGCTTCGCCGGCGTCGGGTCGCGCATCGGCTCCGAGACGTAGAGGGACCCGCCGGGCCGGAGGACCCTCGTCGCCTCTCGCAGGCACGGGCCGAGCTCCTCCAGGTGATGCAAGAGACCCTGGATCGTGACGCAGTCGAACTCCCCGTCGCCGAACCGAAGCGCCCGCACGTCACCCGTCTCGAGCTCGGCCGGTAGCCGCGCCTCGGCGAGCTTGCGCCGTGCGAGCGCGAGCATCTCGGGCGAGTGATCGACGCCGACGACGTCGAAGCCGCGCCGCGCGAGAGCGAGCGTCACGACGCCGGTGCCGCAGCCGAGGTCGAGCGCCCGGGCGCCCGGCCGCTCGCGCGCGAGCCGGTCGAGGAAGGGCGAGAGGAGCTGCTCGTGGTAGACGGCGAACTCGCTCGTGACCTCGTCGTCGTACGCGGCGGCGGTCGCGCGATGGAACGCGATGTCCCGCCGCGAGAACTCGTCCGTGTCGGCCCTCTGCTAGCTCTCGGCGGGCGGCTCGGAGTCGTCGCCGCCCTCGTCCTTGGGCTCTTCGGGCGGGACGGTGACCTTCTCGGTCTCCGGCGGGGCGCCGGGCAGGATCGTGATCGCGACCTCGTCGTCCGTGTCGCGCTTGCGGTCGACCAGGATCGTCGAGCCGGCGGTCAGCTCGCGGCCGAGCACGAAGTCGGCGAGCGGGTCCTCGATGAAGCGCTGGATCGCGCGCCGGAGCGGGCGGGCGCCCATCGTGGGGTCGTAGCCCTTGTCGACCAGCAGCTCCTTCGCCTCGGGCGTCAGCTCGACGCCGGTGTCGTGCTCGCTCATCTGCTCGCGCAGGCGCAGGAGCATCAGGTCGACGATCGTGAGGATCTCGTCGCGTGTGAGCTTGTGGAAGACGATCACCTCGTCGATCCGGTTGAGGAGCTCCGGGCGGAAAACCTTGCGCAGCTCGCTCATGACCCGGTCCTTCATGTCCTCGTAGGACAGGCCGCTCTCGTCGCCGACGGAGAAGCCGAGCGACTGGTTCTTCGAGATCGAGGCCGCCCCGATGTTCGAGGTCATGATCACGATCGTGTTGCGGAAGTCGACCTTGCGGCCCTGGGCGTCGGTGAGGCGCCCGTCCTCGAGGATCTGCAGGAGGATGTTGAACACGTCCGGGTGCGCCTTCTCGATCTCGTCCAGCAGGACGACGGAGTAGGGCTTGCGGCGCACGGCCTCGGTGAGCTGGCCGCCCTCGTCGTAGCCGATGTAGCCCGGAGGCGAGCCGACGAGCCGGGACACGGAGTGCTTCTCCATGTACTCCGACATGTCCACCTGGATCATCGCGTCCTCATCGCCAAACAGGAACTCGGCGAGCGTGCGCGCCAGCTCCGTCTTCCCCACGCCCGAGGGGCCGAGGAAGATGAACGAGCCGGTCGGCCGCTTCGGGTCCTTGATCCCGGCGCGGGCGCGGCGGATCGACTTGGAGACGGCGACGATCGCCTCCTCCTGGCCGATCACGCGCTTGTGCAGCTCGTCCTCCATGCGGATCAGCTTCTGCGTCTCGGCCTCGGTGAGCTTGAAGACCGGGATGCCCGTCCACATCGAGACGATGTCGGCGATCTCCTCCTCGCCGACCTCGCCCTGCTCGGCGTTCTGGTCGGCGCGCCAGTTCTCCTCGAGCTCGCGCTTCTTCTGCGTCAGCTTGCGCTCCTTGTCGCGCAGCGACGCGGCCTTCTCGAACTCCTGCGCCTCGATCGAGGACTCCTTGTCCTTGCGGACCCTTTCGATCTCCTCCTCGAGCTCGCGGTAGCGCGGCGGTGCGCTCATGTTGCGGATGCGCATGCGCGAGGCCGCCTCGTCGATGAGGTCGATCGCCTTGTCGGGCAGGTGCCGGTCCTGGATGTAGCGGTCGGCCAGCGTCGCGGCCGCCTCGAGTGCCTCGTCGGTGATCTTGCAGCGGTGGTGCGCCTCGTAGCGGTCGCGCAGGCCGCGCAGGATCTGGACCGTGTCGTCGACCGTCGGCTCGTCGACGCGGATCTGCTGGAAGCGCCGCTCGAGCGCGGCGTCGCGCTCCAGGTACTTGCGGTACTCGTCGAGCGTGGTCGCGCCGATCGTCTGCAGCTCCCCGCGGGCGAGCGCGGGCTTGAGGATCGAGGCCGCGTCGATCGCGCCCTCGGCAGCGCCGGCGCCGACGAGGTTGTGGAGCTCGTCGATGAACAGGATGATGTCGCCGCGCTGGGTGATCTCCTTCATCACCTTCTTCAGGCGCTCCTCGAACTCACCGCGGTACTTCGATCCGGCGACCAGCGCCGCGAGGTCGAGCGTGTAGATCTGCTTGCCCTTGAGCAGCTCCGGAACCTGGTTCCCGGAGATGCGGGCGGCGAGGCCCTCGACGACGGCCGTCTTGCCGACGCCGGGCTCGCCGATCAGCACCGGGTTGTTCTTCGTGCGGCGCGACAGGATCTGCATCACGCGCTCGATCTCGACCTGGCGCCCGACGACGGGGTCGAGCTTGCCCTCGGCCGCCAGCTTGGTCAGGTTGCGGCCGAACTGGTCGAGCAGCTTCGAGCTCTTGGCCTTCTCGCCGGGAGCTGCCGACCCGCCGCCCTGGCGCCGGCCGGGACCGGAGAGCATGCGGATGATCTCGTTGCGAATCTTCTCGGCGTCGGCGTCGAAGTCGAGCAGGATGCGGGCGGCGACGCCCTCGTTCTCGCGAACGAGGCCGAGCAGGATGTGCTCGGTGCCAATGTAGTTGTGACCGAGCGAGAGCGCTTCGCGCAGCGCGAGCTCGAGCACCTTCTTCGCGCGCGGCGTGAACGGGATCTGGCCGGTGGTGACTTCGTCGCCCTGGCCGACGATGCGCGCGACCTGGGCGCGCACCTCCTCGACCGTGATGTCGAGCGACTCGAGCACCCGGGCTGCGAGGCCCTCTTCCTCGCGCAGGAGACCGAGCAGGATGTGCTCCGTCCCGATGTAGTTGTGCTTCAGTGCGCGCGCTTCGTCCTGGGCCAGGACGACGACCTGACGTGCCCGTTCGGTGAATCGCTCGAACAACCCTTCGACCCCCCTTTCTTTGACGCCTTGTCGAAGGTGCGGCCCATGTTAGCTCCTGCCTCCGAGGTCACGTCTAGCGCGGGGCAAGCTTTACTCGTCCGTAACTATTCGGCAGGGGAGCCCGTTTCGTTGAGAGATGCCTCGAGTCTTCGCACTGGCGCTTCTCGTCTTCGGGCAGTGGCTCGTCGCCACGCTCGACCCGGCCGTCGCCGTCATGCCTGCATTCGCCTCGTTTCTCGCGGCGGGCATGATCATGGCGAAGCAAGCGCTGCGCGCCTAGCCGCACAGGCTCGGAAACCCTTTGAGGGCTCCCGAGCCGTCTGGGGGGAAGCTGGCCGAATCAGGCCCGCGAGGGGCCTACTCGACCTGTCGGGAAGAACGGACGACGGCGAGCGCCGTCATCAGCGCGATCTTGAGGTCGAGCCAGAGGCTCCAGTTCTCGATGTAGTGGTTGTCCCATTCGACCCGGTCGGCGAGGGACGTCTTGCCGCGCAGGCCGTTGACCTGCGCCCAGCCCGTGATCCCGGCCTTGACGCGATGGCGGTCGCTGTAGCGGTAGACGCTCTCCTCGAAGAGCCCGACGAACTCCGGGCGCTCGGGCCGCGGGCCGACGAGGCTCATGTCCCCGCGCACGACGTTGAGGAGCTGTGGCAGCTCGTCGATCGACGTGCGCCGCAGGAACGCGCCGACGCGGGTGCGGCGGTCCTCGCCCTCGACGCCCCCGGGCGCCGTGTCCGGCGGGAGATCGATCTCGAGCGGCTCGTCCTCCGGCGAGGACGCCCGCATCGAGCGGAACTTGAGCATGTCGAAGGGGCGGCCGTCGCGGCCGACGCGGGCCTGGCGGAAGAAGATCGGCCGGCCGAGCGAGAGCCAGATCGCGACGGCTGCTCCGGCGAGCACCGGCAGGACGAGGAGTAGCGCGACGGCGGCCGCGAGGCGGTCGACGGCGTACTTGACCGCGAACTGCCACCCGCGGGGGTTGGCCGGGTGCGCCGACACGAGCGGCAGGCCGCCGATGTGCTCCACCGTGACGCGCCCGTTGACCTTCTCGAACAGTCTCGGCACGAACGACACGCTGATGCCGAGCTCCTCGCAGCGCCGCACGAGCCGGAGCAGCACCTCGTTCGGCGCGGTCGAGAACGTGACGATCACCTGCTCGACGTCGTGGCGGGCGATCACCTCGTCGAGATCCCAGCTCGCCCCGAGGACCGGGACCGTGACCCCGCCGTCCAGCGCGTCCATCGGCTCCTTGTCGAGGAACCCGATCGGCCTCAGCCCGAGTTGCGGGTTGGCGAGCAGGCGCTTCGCGACCAGCCGGCCGATGCGGCCCGCGCCGACCACCAGGGTCGGGCGCATCGCCTCGCCCTGGCGGCGCGCCTGCGCCTGGGACCAGTGCAGCGCGATCCTGCCCGCCGCGACGTACGCCGTCGCGAAGGCCCACGGCCGCACGGTCTGCGCCGCGAGGTCGACCGGCGTCCCGAACAGCTCGCGCAGCGTGAGGACGCTCATGGCCGCCAGCGAGGTGGCCGTCACGACGCCGCGCAGGTTCTCGAGCAGCTCGGGGCGGATCCTCGGCGCATACATCCCACGGAGCGCGAAGAAGAGCAGGACGAGCAGCGCGAATGCGATCAGGCTCGCGGTGGGCGGCGCCATGACGCCCGCGGAGGCGGAGCCGATCGCGGCCGCCACGCAGGCGACCGCGAGCATCGCTGCGTCGACGATCGGACGTGCGAGCTGCCAGGACCGCTCCGTGCGACGGCGCGCAGGGGCAGCCCGCTCGACGACGGGATCGTCGTACACGGCCTCGACGGGCTCGTTCACCGCAGCAGGTTGATCCATCTGCCTACGCCAGCGTCAACGTTTCTTCCTGGGCCGGCTTGACGGCCGTGTGCGAACGCTTCCGTCTCAGGGTCATCCCGAGCAGCAGCAGCGGCCCGGCCCCTGCAGCGAGGAGCGCGACATCGAGGCCGCTGAAGGGCAAGCCTCCATGCTCGGTCGCAGCCGCGGCCGGGCTCGTTTTGGCGTACGCCTTAGTGCTCGATTCCTGTGGTGGTGCCGCCTGCGCCGCCCCTGTCGTCACCAGAGCGAGCGTCGCCGCAGCGAGGCAAAAAAGTCGCCTCCGACGCATTGAAACTCCTTCCCCATTTGACCTTCCCCCACACGAAGCCTTCCCCTCGGCTTCGAATCAATCTTGCTGACGGTTCAACGCTCGTGCAAGTCCCAGAGATACGGGTCGGAAGGACCTATCCGGAAGGTCATTAGGGACCCACGCCCGCGAGTGACCAAGGTACGCTCGCCCGGTCGTGGCACGCGTGCTCGTCACCGGGGGCGCCGGGTTCATAGGCTCGCATCTGTGCGAGCTTCTGCTCGGCGAGGGCTGGGAAGTCTTCGCGCTCGACGACCTCTCGACCGGGTCCGCCGAGAATGTAAGGAAATTGCGTGGACGACCCGACTTCCACCTCGTCGTCGAATCCGTTCTCTCGCGTGCGGTGGTCAGCGAGCTCGTGCACAAGTGCGACGCCGTCTTCCACCTCGCCGCGGCCGTCGGCGTGCGGCTGATCGTCGAGCAGCCCGGCCGAACGCTGCTGACGAACGTGCAGGGCACCGAGACGGTCCTCGAGTACGCGAGCCGCTTCGGCAAGCCGGTGCTCGTCGCTTCCAGCTCGGAGGTGTACGGCGACCACGAAGCGGAGAACCTGCCGCTCCGCGAGGACGCCCGGCGGATCTACGGGCCGACGACGGCGAAGCGGTGGGCCTACGCGGACACCAAGGCGATGGACGAGTTCCTCGCGCTCGCACGGCACGAGGAGGAGGGCCTGCACTGCGTCATCGTGCGGCTGTTCAACACCGTCGGTCCGCGGCAGAGCGGACGCTACGGCAACGTGATGCCGCGGTTCGTCCAGGCCGCGCTCGCAGGTCGGCCGCTCGAGATCCATGGAGACGGAACGCAGACTCGCTGCTTCTGCCACGTCTCCGACACCGTCCGCGGCCTGGCGGGCCTCCTCGCCGAGACCAGCGCGAACGGGCAGGTCTTCAACGTCGGCTCCACGGAGTCCGTGACGATCCGCGAGCTCGCCGAGCGGGTCATCAAGGCCACGGCCAGCTCGTCCGAGCTGGTCTTCGTGCCGTACGAGCAGGTCTATACGCACGGCATCCAGGAGATGTTCCAGCGGATGCCGGCGACCGACAAGATCGAGGCCGCGATCGGGTGGCGGCCGTCGATGTCGCTCGACGAGATCATCGCGGAGCTGATCTCGCAGGCTCGAAGCCAGGAGCCGGTGCCGACCGCCAACGCGTGAGCGCGGCTCCGGCCGACCCGCCGCCGACACTGAGCGTCGTGCTTCCCTGCCGGAACGGCGCGGCGACCATCGCCGTCCAGCTCGAAGCTCTAGCCCGCCAGTCGTGGCACGGAAGCTGGGAGCTCGTCGTCGTCGACAACGGCTCCACCGACGAGTCGATGCAGATCGTCGAGCGCTTCCGCGACCGCCTGCCCGCGCTCCGCGTCGTGGACGCCTCGGCGAAGCGCGGCATCCCGGCCACGCTGAACGAGGGCGTGCGGGCGAGCGCGGGGCGGCTCGTCGTCTTCGCGAACGACGACGACGAGGTCGCCGAGGGCTGGCTCGCAGCGATGGCGGCAGCGCTGGAGCGCTACGACGTCGTCGGCGGCCGGCTCGAATACGACCGGCTCAACGAGCCGTGGGCGATCGAGGTTCGCGAGCGGCCGCAGGAGGCGGGACTGCTCCAGTGGGGCTTCCTCGACTACCTCCCCTTCGCAGCAGGGGCCTCGCTCGGCGTCCGGCGCGAGCTTCACGACGCCGTCGGCGGCTTCGACGAGGCGATGGTCCCGGCCGCCGAGGACATGGACTACTGCTGGCGCCTCCAGCAGGCGGGCGGGCGGATCGGGTTCGCGGCGGACGCCGTCACGCACTACCGGCTCCGAACCTCGCTGCGGGCCCTCTTCCGCCAGGGCGCCGGCTACGGAGTAGGTCACGTGCTCGCCTACAGGAAGCATCGCGCGCGCGGCGTCCCGCGTGTCCGGCACCCCTGGCGCCGCGGAGCGCGGGGCTGGTTGGGGCTCGTCCGCCGCCTGCCGTCGGCCACCGGCAAGGTCGGCCGCGGGCGGCTCGTGTGGCACGCCGGCCTGCGGGTCGGGCTGCTGAGAGGCAGCCTCGCGCACCGGGTCGTCTTCTTGTGAGCGTCGACGACAGCTCGCTCACCGTCCGCCTCGCGGCGAACACGCTCGTCCAAGCGGTCGGCACGGTCGCGGCCTCACTGGTCGGGTTCTTTACGTTCGCGGCGATCACCCGCGGCCTCGGCCCGGAGGCCTTCGGCGACTTCACGGCGGCGACGGTCTTCCTGCTGATCCCGGTCGTCCTCGCCGACGTCGGCCTCTCGGCGGCGCTCCTTCGCGAGATTTCCGCCGACCCTGCCCGGACCGAGCCCGCGATGCGGGCGGCGCTGCCCCTCCGCGCGCTGACCGCGGTCGGCGTAGTCGCGATCGGCGTCGCCGTCGGTCTCGCCGCGCCCTTCAACGACCAGACGAAGGTCGCGATCCTGATCTCGTCGGCCGGCGCGGTGCTGACGATCATGACCTTCGCGCTCCAACCGGTGCTGCAGGCGCAGCTGAAGATGCACCTGGCGGTTGGCGCAAACCTGGCCGGTCGGATCGTGACCCTCGTGCTGACGCTGGCCGTCCTGGCCGGCGGGCTCGGCTTCAAGAGCGTCGTCGCGGCCCAGGTGGCCGGCATCGCCGTGACGTTCCTGCTGCACCTCGTGGCGGTCGCGCTGATCGTCCCGCTCTGGCCGGTGATCGACACCCGCTACTGGCGGCGGCTCGCCGGCGGCTCGGTCGCGCTCGGCCTGGCGATCGCCCTCTCGCAGATCTTCTTCCGGGTCGACGCCGTCATCCTGGCGCTGCTCTCCTCTCCCGAGCAGGTCGGCTTCTACGGCGCCGCCTACAAGTTCGTCGAGCTCGCCGCGCTGATTCCGGCCGCGGCGGGCGCCTCCGTGTTCCCGCCGCTGATGCGCTTCATCGCGGCCGGCGACCCGCGCGCCCTCGGCCTCGTCCAGAAGGCGTTCAACGTCCTCGTGGCCGCCTCTGTCCCGCTGACAATCGTGATGCTCGCCTACCCCGAGGAGCTGATCACGCTGGCGGCCGGGCCCGACTTCAGCGAAGCGGCCGACGCGCTTCAGATCCTCGCTCCGTACGCGCTGTTCGTGTTCGCGAATGCCCTGCTCTGGCGCGTCGTCATGGCGGCCCACCGCGACCGCCTGCTCCTCGCCACGGCGGTCTTCGTGCTCGCGGCGAACATCGGGCTCAACCTGATCTTCATCCCGATCTACGGGTTCGAGGCCGCCGCGGCCATCGCGGTGATCACGGAAGCGGCCGTCGGCCTCCCGATCGCGTGGGCGTTGCGGGAGGAGGGCCGGCTCCCGAACCTCGGCTACCTGCCTCCGATCCTCGCGGCCACGGCGGTGATGACAGCCGCCGTCGTGCTCCTGCGCGACCACGCGGTTGCAGGCACGGTCGTCGGCGGCGCCGCGTACGGCGCGACGCTCCTCCTCCTGCCCGGGACGATGCGCGACGTCGTCTTCGGCGATCTCCTGCCGGCGACGCGGCGGGCGTTGCTACGCGGCTAGGGCCGCGGCCCGGTAGGCCGACCAGGCGGGCTTCGGCGAGAAGTCCTCGCGCAGGAGCCCGTAGTAGTTCCAGGCGTCTTCCGAGGCGCCCGTAGGCAGCTGGTCGCGGTCGGCGTACCAGAACAGCGGCCCGGCCCAGTCGTACGACTCCCAGAGGTTGTACGCCTGGGTTACCCACCGAGCCTGCGTGGCCTCGGACACCGAGCCCGGAGTCCCGGCGGTCGGCGGGCCGTACTCGGTCCCCCAGACCTGCTTCGCAGCGTCGCCGTGCGAGCGCATGACGTCGCGGATGTTGGGCTTGGACCCGTACATCTGGTACCAGGCTGAGTCCGGATGGACGTTCCCGGGCGGAGCGGGATGGGTGTACGGGTGATGGCTCCACGCGTCGAACCTGCCTCCGCCGCCCGCGGCGTAGACCTGCTCGATGAAGGTGACCTCGTCGATCTGCGTCCCGTCGTCGGGCGCCGGCGAGGTCGCGCCGGCAAGCACGACGGCCTCCGGATTCGCCGCCTTGATCCGGGGATAGGCGGCCTTCAGCAGCGCCGTGTACGCGGCGGCGTTCGGCTTCGGGCGCCAGAAGCCCGAGATGTTGGCCTCGTTCCAGATCTCCCAGTGGCCGATCCGACCGCGGAAGTGGGCGACGGTCGCCTCCGCGAACCCCGCGTACTCGGCCGCGTCGCGCGGCTCGCACGGGAAGCTGTCCTTGCACGCCTCCGAGCGGGCCCAACGCGGCGCGTACGCCAGCGTGCCGAGGATGCGGAAGCCGCGGGCGGTGGCGGCGGCCGCGAGCGCGTCGTAGCGCGAGAAGTCGAACGAGTCGGAGCCGCCGTGCTGGATCACGTCCCACTTGACGTCGAAGCGGATCCAGCGGGCGCCCATCGCGGCGAGCGAGTCGAGCGTGCGGTCGCGGGTCGCCTCGTCCTCGAACTCGAGGTTGTCGGGCGAGACGCCGAAGCGCTCGCGTCCCTTCGAGGCGGCGGGAGGCGCGGGCTGCGGCTTCGGAGCGGCGTCCCGAACGGGCCGCGGGTTCCGGCGCGGCCTCACCGAGCGGCGCAGCGAGCGGAGCAACTTCCGGAAGACCTTCCGGTGCGAGGCCGCCTTGGAGTAGGAAGCCAGCGGAGCGCCGCTGTTCGACGAGGCGGCCGAGGTGCCGACGAGGGCGGCGGCGAGCAGACCGGCGACGGCAAGCGCGAGCAGCGCCGAGCGGCGCCGCTTCTGACCAGTGGACTTCCGTCGCACCCCGACCGGATCGGCCCTCGCGCGAGGCACGTAGTCCCTCGTTCGAGGGAGTCGCCGGCCGTCGAGAGCGCTAACGTGTTACGCGATGAGGCCGAGCGCTGCCGAAGCCCTGAAGGCGGCGATTCGCCGGTCCCTCCCGATCGTCGTCGCCCTGGTCGTCCTCGGCGCCGTCACCGTGAACGTCTTCAAGCAGATCCAGGGGCCGCGCTACTCGGCGACGGCGCGCGTCTACCACAGCACGGTCGACCTCTCGACCGCGGTCACGCAGATCGACCCCGGCTTCGTCGACCCGCAGCGGGTCATGGGCACCGCGCTCAGCCTCGCCGGCTCGCCCGAGCCCTACGAGCGGGCCGCGCGAGTTGTGGGAGGCACCGCGGACGAGCTTCGGGGGGAGACGAAGGTCGGCGGCAGCGACCAGGTCGACATCATCGCGTTCACGACGACGGCCGACGATGCCGACCGCGCCACCCGGACTGTCAACGCGGTCGCCGACGCCTACGTCGACTGGCGCGCCGACATCCAGAGCAATGCGATCACGAAGGCGATCAACCAGCTGCGCAGCCAGACGGCGACGTCGCCCTCGACGCGTGCGGCGCTCAAGGACGAGCTCGACCGGCTCAACGTGATGCGGACGCTCGCCTCCGGCGGCGCGACCGTGATCGAGCGCGCAACCGATGCCGCGAAGGTCAGCCCCGCCCCGGTGCGGGACACGCTCCTCGGAGCCTCGCTCGGCTTCGTGATCGGGCTGCTCCTCGCGGGCGCGCGCGAGGCGTTCAACACGCGTGTCCGCTCGGAGTCGGACGTCGAGGAGGCGCTCTCGAAGCCCGTTCTGGCGACGATCCAGACGCTGCCCAAGCGGGCCGGGATCGTGGTCGTCGGCAGGCACGAGTCGCGTTGGGGCGACACGTACGCCCTGCTCGCCGCGAACCTGATGCAGATCAGACCCGGGAGGAACGGTCCTACGGTCCTCGCGGTCACGAGCTCGATTGCCGGCGAGGGCAAGACGACGACGGCCTCGAACCTGGCAGTGGCGATGGCCATGCGCGGGCAGCGGGTCGTGCTCGCCGAGTTCGACCTGCGCAAGCCGGCGATCGGACGGATGTTCCGGATTCCGCTCGAGTCGCCCGGCGTGATCCAGCTCGTGGACGGCAAGGCAAACGTCGATTCGGCGGTCTGGCAGGTCGAGCTGAACGGCGCCGGCCCGTCGGGGATCGTCGCCGTGCCGCTGGGCCTGAGGAACGGAGACGGGCCCGGAACCGAAGGATCGCTGCGCGTCGTCGCAGCCGGAGGCCAGGAACGCGGCGCCCGGGTCGCGCGCTCTCCGCGGCTGCCCGAGCTCCTCGAGCGGCTCGGCTCCGACGCGGACGTGGTCGTGCTCGACACGCCTCCTGCGCTCGCGACCGTCGAGATGGCCGAGCTCTCGGCGAGCGTCGACGCCGTGCTCGTCGTCGTGCGGCACGGACGCGTGACGCGGCGGAGTCTCGTCGCCCTCAGCCGCCAGGCCGAGGGCTGGCGGGCCGACATCATCGGCGCCGTCCTCACGGACTCGCCCGCCGAGGAGGACGAGTACTACTACTACAAGCAGTAGGTCGGGCTTGCGGTCGTCCTGGCTGACGCTTTCGCGGAACGACGTTCCCCTGCTCGCGACCGGCGCGGCGCTCACGGTTCTCGCGGCGCTCGCCTCGCTGCGGATCGGCGGCACCGAGAGCGTCGGCATCCTGCTCGCGGTCACCTGCTTCTTCCTCGCGGTCGCCGGGTTCATCGCGTTCCCGCACGTGACGGTGGCGGCGATGATCCCGGTCTTCGCGGTCATCCCCGCCGTCAAGGTGCTCGCGATCCCGTGGATCGGGCCGCTCAAGGACCTGCTCGCGCTGGCCGCGATCACGGCCGCGGCCGTGCTGGTCGTCCAGCGGGCCGGCGAGGGTCACCGGCAACGGGGCGATTTCTGGGTGGCGGCGATCGTCCTCTTCGTGATCGGGCTCTACTTCGTCAACCTCGGCGGTCGGCTGGAGCGGGACGTCGCGTGGGCGCAAGGCGTCCGTCTGGCGTCCGAGCCGCTGCTCCTGCTCGTCGTGGGATTCGTGCTTCCGCAGCCGAGACGCGTGCTCAGGTGGGCCACCGTCTCGCTCGTGCTCACGGGGGTGTTCGTCGCCCTGGTCGGGATCGTGCAGCAGGCGATCGGCGCAGAGCGGCTGATCGACCTCGGCTACTCGTACACGATCCAGATTCGGTCGATCGGGGATCGCCTGCGGAGCTTCGGGACGATGGACGAGGCGTTCGCGTACGCCGCCTTCCTACTGCTTGCGCTCGTCGCGCTTCTCACCGGGATGCGACGGACGATTCCCGCATTCATTGCGGGCGCGATCATCGCGCTCGGGGTGACCTTCTCGTACGTCAGGACCGCGCTGGTGATCGGGATCGCCCTGATCGGGCTCTGGCTCTGGCGAAGCCAGCGCCCCACGATCGCGGCGTTCCTGCTCGTCGTCGCGGTGACCTCGGCAGCGGCGATCCTCATCTGGTCCTCCGGCGGGACCGAGAGCAAGACGGTGCGTGCCGGGCCGTCCCTCTTCCTGACGATCAACGGCCGGACGCAGGGCTGGAAGGTCGTGCTCGACGACCCGCGTACCTGGGCCGTCGGCACCGGCGTCGGCGAGGTCGGAGTCGCGGCGGAGCGCGCGACGTACAACGTCAGCCGCCAGCAGCGCAGCGCGAGCGACGTGTCCGCGGTCGACTCCGGCTACTTCGCGCTGATCGCCGACGTCGGTCTCATCGGGCTGCTCGCGTTCTTCGCCCTCGCCGCGCGGCTCTTCACACTCGCGAAGCACGCAGTCGACCGGGGGCACCAGGAGGGGTGGCTCGCGATCGGCTTCCTGACCGTAATCCTCCTCGACGCGGTCACGCGTGACTCGTTCACGGGGTTTCCGACCGCGTTCCTCGGCATGTTTCTGATCGGCGTCTCCCTCGCGGCGGCTCGCGAGGCTGAGGAAGCGGCCGCCGAGAAGCCGCTCGACCGGCCGCTCCCGCACGCCGCCGCGGCGTGATCGACACTCACTGCCACCTGCTTCCGGCGCTCGACGACGGACCCCGGCACGAGGCCGACGGCGTTCTGCTCGCCCGGGAGCTCGCTGCGCAGGGCGTCCGCCGCGTGCTGTGCACGCCGCACTACTCGCGCCTCTTCCCGACCAGCCACGCGGACGCGGAGGAACGGCTGAGCCGTTTCCAGCCGGTGCTCCGCGCGGAGGGCGTGGAGCTCGAGCTCTCCCTGGCCGCCGAGATCGGGCCGGGCCTGGCCGTGTCCGCGCCGCTCGAGGAGCTGCTGATCCGCACGATCGACGGTCGCTTCGCGCTGATCGAGCTCCTCGGCGACACCTCGCCCGCGGCGATCGTCAGCATCGGCGAGCGCTTCGTCGACGCGGGCGTCCGGCTCGTGCTCGCTCATCCGGAGCGCTGCCGTGCGGTGCAGCGGCACCTCAACGTCCTCGACCCGTTCCGGGCCGACGGCGTGCTGCTCCAGGTCGTCGCCCCGAGCCTGCTCGGGCGCTGGGGGCCGGAGGTCGAGGCCACCGCCTGGCACCTCGTCGACACGGGCCGCGCCGACCTGCTCGGAAGCGACGCACACAGCACGCGCAGGCGCCGCCCGCACCTGAGCGATGCGTGCGAGCTGATCGAGGAGCGCCTCGGCGGCGGCGTAGTGGCGGAGCTGACCGAGCGGCGGCCACGGCTCCTCCTCGACGGAGACGCATACTGAGGCGCGTGAGCGCGACCGAGGACCAGACGCCCAGCGTGGAGTCGCTGACCGTCGTGATCCCGAACTGGGAGACGCCGGACTACACGGTCAAGAGCGCACAGGCACTGATCGCAGACGGCGTGCCGGCGAACCGGGTCGTGGTCGTCGAGAACGGCTCGGACGACGACAGCGCCGAGCGCCTCGCCCGCGGGCTTCCGGAGTGCCGGCTCGTCGTGCTCGAGCAGAACATCGGCTACGCGTCAGCGGCGAACGCGGGCGCCGAGGCGCTCGCCGGCGACGCCTACCTCGTCGTCAACAACGACGCCTTCGTCCACCGGCCCGGCAGCGTCGCGACGATGCTCGCCGCATTAGGGCGCGACCGCACCGGGATCGTGGTGCCGCGCCTGCTCAACGAAGACGGATCGCTGCAACCGACCGTCAAGCCCATCGACAGGCCGGTCGTCGCGTTCGTCCGCGCCTCAGGGCTGAGCCGCTTCGTCCCCAACCGCTGGCAGCCGCGCTGGAGCACCCACTGGGATCACGCCCGATCGCGCGAGATCCACGCGGCGGACGGCGCGGTCATGCTCGTCCGCGGCGACGCCTGGAACGCCCTCGGCGGCTTCAGCCGCAACACGTACATGTATGCCGAGGACACCGACATCTGCTGGCGCGCCGCGGAGCTCGGGTGGAGGGTCTGGTTCGAGTCCGGGGCGGAGTTCGTGCACCTCGGCAACGCGACCGCCAGCCTCCGCTGGTCGAACCCGGAGCGGGCGGAGCGCTGGAGCCGCGCCGAGGCGCACCTCGTCACGGAGCGGCTGTCCCGCCCGGCGGGCGTCGTCTCGATCCTGATCACCGCGGCCGGGCTCGCGGCCCGCGCGGCGCTCTTCCGCCTGGCGGGTCAGCGGGAGCGGTCGGCGAACCACCTCGCTCAGCTGCGCGGCTACTTGTCCGCCCTGCGTCCGGCTTCGCGCTGACGTGCCGCACAAGCTGGGCCGGCTCGTCTTTGCGCACGACTACGGCTTCCTCCACGGCGCCGCTGACGGCGCCGTCTACTCGGATCGCGGGGACTGGACGTGGCATCGGTATCTCGACTTCGCGGAGCACGTGACCGTCGTCTCACGTGCGCGAGAGCTTCCCGAAGGCACGCCGTCCAACGCGCTCACGCTCGTGAGCCAGCCCGGTGTGGGCTACCAGCCGATCCCCTCGCTCAGCGGTCCGATCGCGCGCTACCGCAACCGGCGCGAGGCAACCCGGCGGCTGCGCCACGCGCTTTCGGGCGCGGACGCGCTGATTGCCCGACTGCCGAGCGAGATCGGCTCGCTCGCGATTCGCGTCGCCGACGGGATGGGACTCCCGTGGGGCATCGAGGTCGTCACTTGCACCTGGGACGCGCTCTGGAACTACGGCACCTGGCAGGGCAAGGTCTACGCCCCGGTCTCCTGGTGGAGCACACGCCGGCTCGTTCGCAAAGCGGATTACGCCGTCTACGAGACGCAGCGGTTCCTGCAGGGGCGCTACCCGGCCCGCGGCACGACGGTGGGATGCCCGATCGTCGAGCTGCCCGAGGTCGACAGATCGGTCCTGGAGCGACGGCTGACGAGGATCGCGGCCTGGCAGCCGCCGCTGCGCATCGGGCTGATCGGCGCGCTGTCGGTCGGCTTCAAGGGGATCGACACGGCGATCGAGGCGCTCCGCGTCCGGCGCGCCGACCTGCCGGGGTTCGAGCTGCGGATCCTGGGAGCGGGCGATCCGAGCCGGTGGCGCAAGCTCGCCGACGATGCGGGGCTCGGTAGTCGCGTCCACTTCGACGGCGTGCTCCCGGCCGGCGACGCGGTGAACCGGTGGCTCGACGATCTCGACCTCTACGTGCAGCCGAGCTTCCAGGAAGGCCTGCCGCGCGGCACGCTCGAGGCGATGAGCCGCGGCTGCCCGGCGCTCGCGTCGACCGCAGGCGGGCTCCCTGAGCTTCTGGAGCCGGGCTCGCTCCACCGTCCCGGGGACGCAGAACGACTCGGAGCGCTGATCGTGCACGCAGCCTCGGATCGCAGCTGGCAGCTCGCCCAGGCCGAGCGCAACTTCGACGTCGCCCGTCGATACAGCAAGCCCGAGCTCGACCGTGTGCGGAGCGAGTTCTGGGGCGGGTTCGTGCGCTCGATCGCAGACCGCCGGGCATGACAGCGCCGACCGTCGTGTTCGTCTCGCCGTTCGCCCAGCTCGCGGGAGCCGAGCGCTTCCTCGAGCTGATGCTGGAGAACATGCCCCGCGCCCTGGTGCGGCGCGTGGTGTTTCTTCAGGACGGGCCGTTCGTCGCTCGGGCGCGCGAAGCGGGCCACCCCGTGACGGTCCTGCCGACCTCCCCGCGCCCACCCGGGCTCGTCCGCTCCGCATGGCGGCTCCGGCGGCTGCTGGAGGACGACCCGCCTGACCTCGTGCACGCCAACGGCGTCAAGGCGGCTCTCGTGTGCGCCCTTGCGCTCCTCGGCAAACGCACTCCGCTCGTCTGGATGAAGCACGACCTCAGCTTCGACCGCTCGCTCGCCCGGCCGCTGGCACGGAGGTGCCGGCTCGTGATCGGGGTGAGCTCTGCGACGCTCGCGGTCTTTACGCCGAAGCTGCGGCACAAGCTGCGTCGTATTCCCCACGGGCTGCCACCGATCGACGTCGACCGGGACGACGGCCGCGCCGAGCTCGTCCGCCTCGTCCCCGGGGACGACGGTGCGCCCGTCGTCGGGCTGGTGGGCCGCCTCTACAGGATGAAGGGCCAGCACGAGCTCGTGGAGGTCGTGCCCGAGGTGCTCGAGCGGGTGCCGGACGTCCGGTTCGCGTTCGTGGGCGGAGTCGACCCGAACGTCCCGGAGTACGCGGAGGCCGTCCGTCGGCGGGTCGACGAGCTCGGCGTCTCCGCCGCCGTGAAATTCCTCGGCCACCGCGACGACGCCACGCTGCTGATGGCCGGCTGCGACCTGATCGCGATTCCGAGCGTCCCGGCCGAGCGCGGCAACAGGGAGGCGTTCTCGCTCGTCGCGCTCGAGGCCCTGCTCGTCGGGACTCCGGTGGTCGCCTATGCCGAAGGCGGTCTCCCCGAGGTGCTCGGTTCGTGCGCCCTGCTCACGCCAACCGGGGATCGCGCCGGGCTGCGGGACGCGATCGTGCGCGCGCTGGAGGACGCCGAGCTCCGTCGGTCACTCGCCGACTGCGGCCGTCGGCGAGCGCTGACCGAGTTCCGCCTGGAGCGGATGGTCGAGTCGATCCTCGAGTGCTACCGCGAGGCTAGTTCGCCAGCACGCGGTACCTGACGCTGCCGGCGTAGCGCCCGACCTGCCAACCGAGCAGCCACGCGAGCTTCGCGCGGCCGGCGCGGCGGTGAATCGAGGCGACGCACGCGAGGACGGGCTTCCAGCCGCGTAGGAGCCACAGCCGCCGGCCGGGCGGGCGCGCGGCCCGGTCCTCATGGCGCTTCTGGACGAGCGCCATCTGCTCCGCGTAGACGCGGGCCTGGCGGAAGACGCCGCGCCACCCGCTCCGGTAGCGGTAGTGGAGCAGCGCGTCGGGCACGAGCGCGAGCTCGATGCCGGCCTTGTGCGCCCGCAGGCAGAAATCGACGTCGAAGAGGACGAACATGGTCTCGTCGAAGCCGCCGAGGCGCGCGTGAGTGCTTCGTCGGACGCCCAGGCCGCCCGAGCCGGCGTAGGGGGCGTACGGCGGAAAGGACACCGTCGAGAGGCGGCCCGGAACCTGGCCCTCCCGTGTCCCCTGGATCCACGGCTCGTTGAGCTTGGCGGTGTCCGACTGGCACGCGACCAGCTCGTAGCGGGCGAGCGCCCCGCCCATCGCGGCGACCCACCCCGGCGCCACCTCGTCGTCGGCGTCGCAGAAGGCGACCGCCTCGGCGCGCGCGCTCTCGACGCCGGCGTTGAGGGCGTGCGCCTGGCCTGCGGGTTGCGAGGCATCGACCACGCGGAGCGCCGGCAGGCGGTCGGCGTAGCGCTCGACCACGGCGCGCGTCCCGTCCGTCGAGCCGTTGTCGGCGACCACGACCTCCCACGGCTCGTCCCATTCCTGAGCCGCGAGCGCGTCCAGCTGGCCGGCGATGTCGTCCGCGGCGTCGAGCGCCGGGATCACGACGGTCAGCTTAGGCTGCGAATCCATGGCGGAGATTCCAGCAGGAGCGTTGCTGCTCGTCTCGCCTCACCTCGACGACGCCGTCCTCTCGTGCGCGGCGCTCATCGAGCGAGCGGAGCCGGTCGACATCGTCACCCTGTTCGCCGGAGCGCCCGATCCGCCTCGCCAGGGCTGGTGGGACGCCCAGTGCGGCTTCGCGAGCTCGGCGGAGGGCGTCGCGGCCCGGCGCCGCGAGGAGGAGACGGCGTTCGCCGGGATCGCGCACCCACGGAGGTACCTCGACCTGCTCGAGATCCAGCACGTCGACCGGCGGACCGGCGCAGACGAGAACGCGATCGCAGGCGTCGTCCGGGACTGGGTGGCGGAGCACCCCGACGGGACGGTCGCGCTCCCCGTGGGCGCCGGCTGCCCGACGACGCGCGCGGCCCGCTGGCTTCGCCGTCTTCGACGCGACAGCTGTTCGCCGGGGCAACACCCGGATCACGTCCTGGCCCGCGACGCCGGCCTGACAGCGATTGCAGGCTCGGCCGCGACCCCTCTCCTCTACGAGGAGGTGCCGTACCTCTGGGGCGGGTCGGGAGAGCCCGAGGCTCGGCGCGTGGCGGCGCGCGGGGGCTGGCGCACCAGCATGTTCGAGCTCGACGTCGACCCGCGGCGGAAGGCCGAGCGGATCGCGGCCTACGCGAGCCAGATTCCGCACATCTCCCCGAATCACGGCCGCCTGGACGACGCGGCCACTCTGCCCTCGCGGGAGCGCTACTGGCGCCTCGCCCGCGACTCCAGCACCTCGCCGTAGAGCCGCGCCATCGCCGCGGTCGCGGCGCCGACGTCGTGAAGGGCCTCCGCCCGCTCGCGCGTCCGCCCGTCCGAAGCTCCGTTGAGGAGGCCGGTCGCCACCGCGTCCGCGAGGCGATCGGCGTCGCCGGGCGGGACGATGGTGCCGGTGTCGCCGAGGGCCTCGCGCATCCCCGCGACGTCCGTGGCGACGACGTGGCGGCCGGTGGCCATCGCCTCGAGCACGACGTATGCGAGCCCCTCCCAGCGCGACGGCTGGACGACGACGTCCGCCGCGGCGAGCCAGGCGCGAACGTCCTCCTGCTCACCCGCGAGACGCGCCCGGCCGCGCATGGCCTCCTCGTCTGGCCCGCCGCCCACGAGGACGAGCTCCGCGTCGGGCACCCGCTGCGCCACGGCCGGCCAGGCCTCGACCAGCACATCCTGTCCCTTCTGGCGGCAGATCCGGCCGAGGCAGACCGCGAGCGGCCCGGAGCCGAGCCCGAGCTCCTCGCGTGCGGCCAGCCGCTCTGTGTCCGTGACCAGCGGAAACGCCTGGAGATCGATGCCGTTCGCTACAACCCTCCATTCGGCGCGGATCCGCGCCCGCTCGCCCGCGGCCCGCTCGCCTTCGCTCACGCAGACGACCGCGTCGGCCCACCGTGCGGCGACGCGTTCCCAGCCGAGCGCCGCGGTGCGCACCGGCTCGCCGACGGCCAAGAACGACCAGGCGTGCGGCTGGAAGAGCGTCGGCCGGCGGCCCCGAAGCGCGAGCCGCCCGGCGAGACCCGCCTTCGACGAGTGCAGATGGACCAGGTCCGGCTGAAACCGGTCGACGATCCGCGCCACGGCGCGCGTCTCGGCCGGGACCCGCGGCCCCGGCGAGCGCCGCGCCGGCCACAGGATGTGCTCGGCGCCGACGGCCGCCGTCCGTTCGAGCAGCGGCCCTCCGGGCGGACACGCCACGCCGACGCGCCAGCCGCGCGCGACCTGGTCGGCGACCAGATCCGCGACACACCGGGCTACGCCGCCGTCGACCGGCTGCGAGAGATGCACGACAGAAAGGCTCACCGCGCATTTCTCAGCGTAGCGGCCGATACCCTGAGATCAATGGCTCCGAGGACGTTTGCGGCAGCGGCCGGAGTTGTGCTGCTCGTGCTCGCGCTCGCCGGGGCCTCCCAGGCGCGTCCGAGTGCCGGCGCGCGCACGCTGCGAACATCGGACGTCAATCCGCGGTACTTCACGGACGCGTCCGGTCGAGCGGTGTACCTGACCGGCTCCCACGTCTGGTGGAACCTCCAGGGCGACCGCACGTGGAAGGTCGACTGCCAGAACGGTCGCGCTGCTCCGTTCCGCTACGGCGACTACCTCGACCGACTCGCGGCGTACGGGCACAACTTCATCCGGCTGTGGCGGATCGAGCTGACGAGGTGGCACGAGTGCGGCGATGACGTCTCGGTCGCGCCACAGCCGTGGGTCCGGACGGGCCCGGGGGTCGCCCTCGACGGCGTGGCCAGGTTCGACCTGACCCGCTTCGACCCGGCCTACTTCCGCCGGCTGCGCGCACGTGTGGTGGCGGCCGACCGCCGTGGGATCTACGTCTCCGTGATGCTCTTCGAGGGCTGGAGCGCGCAGTTCGAGCACAGGCCGTGGCGGGCGCACGGGCATCCGTTCTTCCGCGACAACAACGTGAACGACGTCGACCCCGATCTGGACGGGGACGGGACGCTGGAAGAGATCTACACGCTCCGCGTTCCCCAGGTGCGCCGGATCCAGGAGGCGTACGTCCGCAGGGTGATCGACGCCGTCGGCCGCTACGACAACGTCCTCTACGAGGTCGCCAACGAGAGCGGCGCGTTCTCGATCCCCTGGCAGTACCGCATGATCGACTACGTCAAGCGCTACGAGCGCTCGCGCCGCTTCCGCGCCCACCCCGTCGGGATGAGCTACGTCCACGGTGACACCGGCGCGGCCCTCGACCGGAGCCGCGCCGACTGGATCGCGCCCGCCGACTACCGCTACGCGGC
>DATFQE010000087.1:0-2928 GCA_035264445.1 Gaiellaceae bacterium
CCTACGCCCCCGCCGTCGACGGCAAGCCCACCGCCTCCAGCATCGGCGAGCGGCACCAGCAGCGGCACACAGCTGACCGACCAGTCAACGAACCTGATGCGGCAGGGCCGCTACCAAGAGGCGCTCCCGGTCGCACAGCAGGCGCTGGCCAAGCTCAAGGGGTCGGGCCAGCTCTACGAGGCGTACGCGAACTACAACGTGGGCCGCTCGCTCATCGAGCTGGGCCGCTGCGCCGAGGGTCTTCCGTACATCGCAGCGTCGGAGCGGATCCAAGGCTCGCGCCGAGAGTTCCGCGAGGCCCGCGCCAAGTGCTGACGCTCACTCCTCCCAGAAGAGGACGACGCAACCGACCGGCTCCTCGCGCTCGCCCTGGAGGAGCGGAATCGCCGTTACGGCGAGCGTGCGCCGCAGCCCGTCGAGGGTCGTGATCACGAGCCGCCCGTGCGCCGGCCGCCGTTTGCGGCGGGCGATCACGCTCGCCATTTCGTCGATGGGCGCGGGCGTGCCGTCCAGGCGCTCGGCGCTGAAGCGGGCTCGCCACTCGTCCTCGGTCAGCTCGCCGAGCTCCGCAGGGGTCGACCCGATGATCCGCTCGGCCGGCTCGTTGAAGTAGAGGAGTCGGCCGGTCGCGTCGATCAGGGCCAGCGGCGTCGCAATGTTCGAGGCGAACTCGCGCGCCAGGATCAGCGGAAGGTTCTGCTCCGCCGGCACTGCCATGGCGTCAGCGTACTCCGGCCGTCAGCCGGCCGAAAGGCGCTCCGCGTACTGCTGCTCGTAGTACGCGCGGTACTCGCCGGACTTGATCGGCTCCCACCAGGCGCGGTTCTCGCGGTACCAGGCGAACGTCTCGGTCAGACCGTCGGCGAGCGCGACCTGCGGCTTCCAGCCGAGACCGCGGAGCTTCGTGTCGTCGATCGAGTAGCGGCGGTCGTGTCCCGGCCGGTCGGTCACGTGGCGGACGAGCGACTCGTCGGCGCCGGTGAGGTCGAGGATCCGCCGGACCATCTCCAAGTTCTCCCGCTCGTCGCCGCCGACGTTGTAGACCTCGCCCGGGCGGCCCTCGGTGAGCGCGAGCTCGATCGCCGCGCAGTGGTCGTCGACGTGGAGCCACTCGCGACGCTGGCGGCCGTCGCCGTAGACGGGCAAAGGCTCGCCGTCGAGCGCGTTGGTGATGAAGAGCGGCAGGAACTTCTCGGGGTACTGGTTCGGCCCGTAGGTGTTGGCGCCGCGCGTGACCGACGCGTCGACGCCGTGCGTCCGGACATAGCCGAGGACGAGCAGGTCGCCGCCTGCCTTCGTCGCGCTGTACGGGCTCGACGGGCGGAGCGGGTCGTCCTCGGTCGAGCTGCCGCCACCCTCGAGGTCGCCGTAGACCTCGTCGGTGGAGACCTGGACGAACCGGACGCCCGTCGCGCGGACGTGCTCGAGCAGCGTCTGCGTGCCGTGGACCTGCGTGTGGACGAAGTCGAAGGACTCCAGGATCGAGCGGTCGACGTGCGATTCCGCTGCGAAGTTGACGATCGCGTCGCTGCCCGCAGCTGCTTCGGCGACCGCCTCGGAGTCCGCGATGTCGCCCTGGAGGAAGCGGTGCTCCACGCCCTCGAGGTTGGCCGCGTTGCCGGAATAGGTCAACTTGTCGAGAACGACGACCTCGGCGCCCTTGTCGGCGAGGAGCCGGACGAAGTGCGAGCCGATGAAGCCCGCGCCGCCTGTGACCAGCACACGCACGGCAGCGAACCCTAGCTGGGCAGAACTCGTTTCAGGATGGCGCCTCGTTGTCGGGGTGCGCTGGGTGGTGCGAGGCAAGGACGCAGGGAGCGTTCGTATCCGAAGGGATACGGGCGCGACTGAGGACGCCGCATCGCGCCGCGCAGTGCGGCCCGGCGACTCAGGCGTCATTCTGAAGCGAGTTCTATAAAAGGCGCGCCAGGCACGCGCCCAGCCCGTCGCGCCAGTGCGGGAGCCGAGGTGCACCCTCGCGCTCGCTCCGGAGAACGGAATACGCCGGCCGTCTTGCCGGTCGCGGAAACTCGGCGGTGGTGATCCGCCGCACGCGGCAGACGACCCCGGCCTCCTCGAAGATCGCCTCGGCGAAGTCGGCCCACGTGCAATCGCCTTCTGCGGCGAGATGCCAGACCCCGCCCGGTCGCGCGAGCAGCTCCCCGGTGGCCGCGGCCAGGTGCCCGACGTAGGTCGGCGAGCCACGCTGGTCGTCGACGACGGCGACCTCGTCGCGCTCGACCCCGAGCCGGAGCATCGTCCGCACGAAGTTGTGCCCGGTCGCCCCGAACAGCCAGGCGGAGCGTACGACCCACCCGTCTCGGACCTGCCGCTCGCCCTCGAGCTTCGTGCGGCCGTACTCGCCGAGCGGGGCGGTCGGGTCGCTCTCGACGTACGGCTCTCGCTTCGAGCCGTCGAAGACGTAGTCGGTCGAGTAGTAGACGACCGGAGCCCCCAGCTCCACGACGTTTCGGGTCCCCGTCACGTTGACCGCGTACGCCCCGTCCGGGTCGCCCTCCGCGCCGTCGACGTCGGTCCACGCCGCTGCGTGCAACACGAGCGAGGGCGGCTCGGCGAGCGGGTACGCCTCACGGACGTCCCACTCGGCCCGCGAGAGCGTCGTCGCCTCCGGGAAGACCTCGGCGAGCGCGTGCCCGAGCTGGCCGCCGGCGCCGGTTACGACGACGCGGCGCTCAGGTCCCGTTCCGACAGGATCGGCGATGTCGTGCTCCACACGTGCCGAACGCGCGGGTCGTCCCACGCGACGGCGTGCTCGTCGGGGTCGGCCGGGTCGTACTCCTCGGTCACGTGGTAACAGAAGAGCAGGTCGGTGAGCGCCTCGAAGCCGTGCGCGTGCCGGCCGGGGATGTAGATCGCCACCGGGTTGCCGTCGCCGATGTCCTCGGTGAAGACCTCGCCGCTCTCGCG
>DATFQE010000088.1:0-12453 GCA_035264445.1 Gaiellaceae bacterium
GCGTTCAGGTACAGCGGCATCGTCGCGACGAGCGTCTTGCCCTCGCCCGTCTTCATCTCGGCGATGTCGCCCTCGTGGAGAACGGTTGCGCCCATCACCTGGACGTCGAAGTGGCGCTGGCCGAGCGCGCGCTTGGCGGCCTCGCGCACGGCGGCGAAGGCCTCGAAGATCAGCTCCTCGAGCGGCTCGCCGTTCTCGAGCCGCTGGCGGAACTCGGCGGTCTTGCCCGCGAGCTCCGCATCGGAAAGCGACTCGAAGTCGGGCTCGAGCGTGCCGATGTACTCCGCCTGCTGGCGCAGGCGCTTGAGGCGGCGGCCCTCGCCGAAGCGAAGTGCCTTCTCGAAGCTGGCGAGCTGTGGCATCGGTACAGGGTATCGGTTCGGTTCTGCCCCTCCGATAGCGCTTTTCGAGCCGGCTAGAGGGGCAGGACGCGCACGTCCCAGAGGTCGCCGTCGACGCGACTCGCCTGGACGACGTAGTCGTCCCCACGCTCGGCACCGAGCTGTTCGAGCTCGCTCGTGTCGCCGAATGCCGGGACGCCGTCCACGATCAGCGTGCGCTCGCCTTGCCGGACCGTGAGCTCGAGCTGCTCGCCCTCGAGGTCGCGCGGGAGCTCCACCAGCTCGATCGCCTCGGCGGCCGCGGTCCAGGCGTCGTCGTCCGCGCGAACCGCGTGCGCGCGGTAGGGGGCGGGCAGCTCTTGCTCGATCGCCTCGGCAATCGAGGCAACATCGAGGTCCTCGTCGCCGTCGACGACGAGGGTTCCGTCGCCGAGGGCGACGAAGCGAACCTCGCTCACTTCGAGCTCGACGCCGGTCACGCGCACGAGCGCGTCCCACTCGCGGAAGCGATGGATGCCGTGGATGCCGGCCTCTCCCCAACGCGGCCGCGTGTCGTGGGGCGGGATGTCGTCGAAGTCCATGGCGCCTTCGCGAGGGGCCGGCGCGCGCGTCCGGCCTACTGCGGCTCGATCAGGCCGTAGGCGCCGTCGCGACGCCGATAGACGACGTTGACCTCGTCCGACTCGGCGTTGCGGAACACGAAGAAGTCGTGGCCGACCAGCTCCATCTGGAGCACCGCCTCCTCCGGCGTCATCGGCTTCACGGGGAACTGCTTGGTCTTGACGATCATCCCGTCGCCCTCCACCGGCACCCCTGGCGCTTGCTCGAGCGGGGCGATGCCTTCGCGACGTGATCCCTTCCGCTGCCGCTTTTCGCGATAGCGCGTCACCTGGCGCTCGAGCTTGTCGACGAGCTGGTCGATCGACGCCTTCATGTCGTGCGACGACTCCTTCGCACGCAGGATCGGGCCCTTGGTCCAGACGGTCGCCTCGGCGATCTGGTTGTCCGAGATCGACGGATTGCGCTCGACAGCCAGCTCCAGCTCGACGCGCGTCGTGTCGTGCACCTGCCGCTCGAGCTTCCCGAGCTTCTCCTGTGCGTAGCTGCGGATCGAGTCGGTGACCTCGACGTTGCGCCCCTTGACCTGCAGCCTCACGCGCTCAATTTAACGAACCGCGCGCGCGAACGTAATCACGTCGACGTGCCGTGCGCCGGCCTTCCTGAGCGCGGACGCGGCAGCGGCCACCGTCGCCCCGCTCGTGTAGACGTCGTCCAGGAGCACGACCCGGGTCGGCGCCTGTCCGGCCGCTCGGAAGCCCCCGCGGACGTTGGCGCGGCGATCGGCGAGGCCGAGCCCGCGTTGCGGTCGCGCCGGACGCGTCCGCTCGAGGAGCGGCACGACGGGCAGCTGCCAGCGCGGTTCGAGAGCCCGTGCCAGCCGCTCGGCGGGATGGTGACCGCGCTCGAGCGCACGGTCGGCGTCGGGCGGGACGTAGGTGATCGTGTACGCGCGCGGGCGCGATACGACCTCGGCTACGAGCGCGCCTGCGTCGTCGGCGAGCCCTCGGAGCCCACGCTCCTTCCAGGCGGAGACGAGCGCTTTTGCAGCGGCGTCGTACGCGACCGCAGAGCGGGCGGAGGCGAACGCGAGCCGCCGGCCCTGACACTCGAGACAGCGCGCGACGGGCCACGAGGTCGGAGCCCCGCACCGCGCGCAGCGGGGACCGCGCAGCCGGCGAAGCCCGGCCAGGCACGACTCGCAGACGGCGCGAGAAGGCGCGCCGCAGACGGCGCAGCGAAGAGGAAGGAGTAGGTCGAGCAGGAGGCCCACACGCCGACGACGCTAGCCCCGGAAAGCGCGCGTGTCTGTGCCGACTCTGTGTCAGGTCGGTGACGGCTGCAGGCTGTACTCGGCCTGCTCCGAGAGCCCGGCCCGCCGACGCATCCGGTTGTCGGCCTCCAGCAGCTGCTCGCGGTCGCCGATGTCGAGCCAGTCACCCTGGAAGCGGTAGCCGTGGACGGGAACGCGCGGGTACAGCCAGACCACGAACCGGCCCGGCTGGTCCGGGGCGTTGCCCTCCTCGAGGTACTTCCGCACCAACGCGGCGTGCTCCGCGGGGAACAGGTACGCCGCGATCGACGCGAGCGTGCCGGCGGGTCGCTCGGGCTTCTCGGCCAACGAGACCACGCGGTCGGAGTCGTCGAGCTCGACGATCCCGTACCGCCGAGCGAGATCGAGGTCGCCCACGTCGTGCACGCCGATCGCGCTCCCGCCCCGCGAGCGCCAGAACGCCACGTACTCCTCCAGCGAGAAGTCGAAGAGATTGTCCCCGGCGACGACCAGCAGGTCCTCGTCCTCGAGCCCCGCGCGCTCGATCACGAACCGCAGGTCGCCGATCGCGCCGAGCCGGTCGTTGTTCGACGTCGTCCCGTCGTCGTGGACGCGGACCGGCACCCGTCCCGACCGCGATGAAGCCCACGCCTCGAAGTCCGCGGCGAAACGAGAGTTCGTCACCACGTGGATCGCCTCCACGTCGCCGACCTCGTCGATCTTGTCGGCGAGGTAGTCGATCATCGGCCGCCCTGCCAGCGGCAGGAGCGGCTTCGCGACCCGGTTGGTGAGCGGTCGCAGCCGGGTGGCGTACCCGGCTGCGAGCACTACGGCCTCCATCGGCCGCCTACGTTCCCTCGTTCCACGAGGCGAGGTACCGCGCCTGCTCGTCGGACAGCGCGTCGATCTCGATTCCCATCGTGTCGAGCTTCAGGCGGGCGATCTCGCGGTCGATCTCGTCGGGCACCGGGTAGACCGTCCGCTCCAGCGTGGCGGCGTTCGCGATCGCGTACTCCGCGGCGAGGGCCTGGTTCGCGAAGGACATGTCCATCACGAGCGCCGGATGGCCCTCGGCGGCGGCGAGGTTGACCAGCCGTCCGTCGGCCACGAGGTACACCCGGTTGCCGTTCGCGAGCGTGAACTCCTCGACGAACTGGCGGGCCTCCCGCGTCTCGACGGCGAGCTGCCGCAGCGCGGGGATCTCGATCTCAACGTTGAAGTGGCCCGTGTTCGCGAGGATCGCGCCGTCCTTCATCCGCTCGATGTGCTCCCGCGAGATGACGTTCTTGTCGCCGGTGGCGGTGCAGAAGAGGTCGCCGAGCTCGGCTGCACGCTCCATCGTCAGCACCTCGAAGCCGTCCATGGCGGCCTCGAGCGCCCGCAGCGGATCGACCTCGGTGACAATGACGTGGGAGCCCATGCCCCGCGCGCGCGAGGCCACGCCGCGGCCCACCCAGCCGTAGCCGGCGACGACGAAGCGCTTGCCCGCGAGCAGGACGTTCGTCGCGCGGATGATCCCGTCGATCGTCGACTGCCCTGTGCCGTAGCGGTTGTCGAACAGGTGCTTCGTCTTGGCCTCGTTGACCGCGATGATCGGGAAGCCGAGCGCGCCGTCCCGCTCGAGCGCCTTGAGGCGGATGACGCCGGTCGTCGTCTCCTCGGTTCCGGCGATGATGTCGCCGAGCTGCTCGCGCCGGGCCGAGTGGAGGACGCCGATGACGTCGGCGCCGTCGTCCATCGTCAGGTGCGGCTTGTGGTCGACGGCCGCCTCGATGTGCGCGTAGTACGTGTCGTTGTCCTCACCCTTGATCGCGAAGACCGCGATGTCGAACTCCTCGACGAGCGCCGCGGCCACGTCGTCCTGCGTGGAGAGCGGGTTCGAGGCGCACAGGACGACGTCGGCGCCGCCGGCCTTGAGCGTCCGCATCAGGTTGGCCGTCTCGGTCGTGACGTGCAGGCACGCGGAGACGCGGTAGCCGGCGAGCGGCTGTTCATGCTCGAACCGGTCGCGGATCGCCGCGAGCACCGGCATCTGCCGGTCGGCCCACGCGATCCTGCGCACGCCCTCGGGGGCGAGGGACAGATCCTTGACGTCGTAACGCTTGGTCGTAGCCATCAGCTCTCTTCCTGTCGAAGCGGGTTGGTTTCGTCGGGGGTCACGCGACCAGCAGCCGTTCGTGCTTCTGTTGCTCCCAGTCGACCCAGTGGACTGTGTGCACGCCGCTCGCCGAGAGCCAGTTCTCGACCTCGGCGCGGAGCTCGGGATCGCGGCGCATCCGGGCCGCGAAGCCGACGTCGGTCAGCTCGAGCCCGAAACGCTCACGCAACGTGCGCAGCGCGCGGAGCTGGTCGAGCTCGCCCGCGCCGTAGAGCCGGTAGCCGGACGCGGTTCGCCGCGGCACGACGAGCGCAGCGCGCTCGAGATACCGAAGCATCCGCGGCGACCAACCCGTGCGGGCAGCCGCCTGTCCAACCGTGAGCCCGTCCATCGCGGCGGAACCTTACCACAAGCGTGGCAAGGTTCTTACGGCTCGCTCGTTCCCTCCCGTCCGTAGGAGTCCTCGAGCCGGACGACGTCGTCGAGCTGCGGCGTCGAGACCTCCAGGATCGACGTGTCCTCGATCGCCTTGACCCGATGGACCGTCCCGGGTCGAAAGCGGAACGACGCGCCCGGCTTCAGCACCTCGGTCTGGAGCATCGCCTCGCCCACTGCGCCCACCTGGAGCTCGGCCCGCCCCGCCTGCATGTACCACGATTCGTCCTTCCGCCGATGGAACTGGAGCGAGAGGGACTCGCCGGCTCGGACGAACAGGACCTTGCCGCAGTAGTCCTCGGTCAACGCCCAGATCAGCTCGTAGCCCCAGGGCTTGTCGACGCGCCTCGGCTCGAACGCGAACCGGTCCAGCCCGGCGAGGTTGGGTGACGAGAAGGAATCGCCCATCCGGGCGATCCTATGCTGCTAACCAGTCGGGGTGCTGCTCGACGAACTCCTCCGCCAGCCTTAGCTCCTTCGGGGTGTTCACGGTCAGCCACGTGCCGAGGTGCCGGAACCCGTGGAGTCGCCTGCGCGCCGCGAGGAGCGGAAACGTGGTCGTCTCGTGGTCGCCGCGCTCGGGGAGCAGCTCGAGGGCCTCGTCCCCGAGGACGTACAGGCCGGCGTTGACCCAGTACGGCAAGCGCGGCGCCTCCCGGAACCCCGTCACCACGTCGTCGTCGTCCAGGTCCACGACGCCGAACTGGGAACGGAGCGGCACCAGGGTGATGGTCGCGGCCGGCTGACGCTCTCTGTGCCGGTCGAGGAGAGCGTTCAGGTCGACGTCCAGGAGCTCGTCACCGTTCATCGCGACGACAGCCCCCTTCTCGCGCCGGGCCTGGGCCGCGAAGCGCAGCGCGCCGCCGCGACCGAGCGGCTCCGGCTCCTCGACGACGACGATCTCGGGGCCGATCCCGGAGAGGTCCCGCTCGAACAGCTCGCCGGCCTCGGCGGCGGCCGCAACGATGACCCGATCGACGCCGGCCCGTGAGAGGAGAGCGACGGCGTACGCCGCGAGCGGGCGATCGCCGACGGGAACGAGCGGCTTGGGGAGACCGCGTGCGGCGTCGCCAAGGCGCTCGGCCTTGCCGCCGGCGAGCAGGATCGCTTCCACTAGCGGTGCCCGTTCAGCTGATGCTGCGCAGCGTGTATCGGCTGAGCGGGCACTAATGCGCCGGGGCCGGCTCTTCTTCGCTCTCGGGCAGGCCCGCGAACGGCGAGCTGGGCCTCCCCACGCCCTCGTAGACGAACCCGGCCGCCCGCACGTCGGCGGGGTCGAGCAGGTTACGCCCGTCGATGATCAGGTTGCCGCGCATCGCTTCCAGCACCTCGGGCGAGGCCAGGTCGCCGAGCTGCGGCCACTCGGTCACGATCACGGCGGCGTCGGCGTCGCGTACGGCCTCCAGCGGCGTATCCCGCACCTCCACGCCGCGGAGCAGCTCGTTCGGCTTTGCAACGGGATCCCAGGCCGTCACCTCGGCGCCCTCGGCCTGGAGCCGCGAGGCGAGCACGATGCTCGGCGCTTCGCGCATGTCGTCGGTGTGCGGTTTGAACGCGAGCCCGAGCAGGGCGACGCGCTTCCCGCGCAGGCGGCCGAGGTGCTTCTGCAGCTTCGCGACGACGCGCCGCTTCTGCAGCTCGTTGACCTCGATCACGGCTGACAGGAGCTGGAAGTGGTAGCCGGAGTTCGACGCCAGCTGCTTGAGCGCGAGCGAATCTTTCGGGAAACACGAACCACCGAAGCCGATGCCGGCCCGCAGGAAATGCGGGCCGAGGCGGTGGTCGAGCCCCACGCCTTCCGCCACCTTGGTCACGTCGGCCCCCGTCAGCTCGCAGACGTTCGCGATCTCGTTGATGAAGCTGATGCGCGTCATCAGGAAGGCGTTCGCGGCGAGCTTGATCATCTCGGCGGAGTTGACGTCGCAGCGAACGACGGGGCACTCCACGGCGTCGTAGAGCGACTCGAGCGCGTCGCCGTCGGCTTCGTCGAAGGCGCCGATGACGATGCGGTCAGGGTTCATGAAGTCGTTCACGGCGCGACCCTCGGAGAGGAATTCCGGGTTCGAGACGTAGCCGACGTCGTCGAGCCCGCGCGCGTCAAGCCCCGCGCGCACCTTCTCCCCCGTCCCGACCGGAACGGTGGACTTCATCACGAGCACCGTCCGCTCGTCGAGCCGAGGCAGCTCGTCGACGACGGTCCAGACCCGCGAAAGATCGGCATCGCCCGAGTACGTCGGCGGCGTGTCGACGCAGACGAAGAGGAAGTCGGCGCCGTCCGCCACCTCGCGGACGTTCAGCGTGTAGATCAGCCGCTCCGCGTTCCGCTCGAGCAGCTCCGGCACGTCTTCCTCGTGGAACGGGACCTCGCCCGCGCGCAGCGCGTCGATCTTCTCGGGGACGATGTCGCGGATCACGACCTCGTGGCCGAGCTCTGCGAAGCACGCGCCCGTGACGACGCCGACCCAGCCGGCGCCGAAGATCCCGACCTTGCTCATTTGATCGGCCGCAGGCCTTTTGCGATCGCGATCATCGTCTCGTTCGAGAGCTTGTCGAGCAGGGTATTGACGACCCAGTAGGTCGCACCCTTGTCACGGAGGACGACCATGTGGAGCTTCGAGCCCGAGTAGTGGAGCTCGAACTTCCGCCCGCCGATGGTGGTCGTCTCGTTCGCCTCGGCCAGCACCGGGGCGTCCTCCCAGTCGGTCTGCTGGATCCCCCAGTACTGGTAGACGCCGTCTGCGAAGAAACGGTACGTCAGCCGCAGGGTCTTGTGGCCGTTCGTCTCGTAGGCGCGCACGGGCATCGCCGGGTCGGGCGACGACGATCGCTCGAGGACCGTCGGCAGCATCAGCGGGAAGTCGACCTTCTTCCGAACCGAGCGCACGAGCGGCAGGCTCGTGGCGGGGTCCTTGACCACCACGGGCGCCTGGCGCTTCTTCGGCGTCCGGTCGACCGGCGTCGGCGCGAGGCCGCCGTGGAAGGTCTGGCCGACCACGACGGCGATCATCCCCTCGCCGGTGAGCCGCGAGATCTTCCCGGCCGGCATCTTCTGAACGTCGGCGCTGCCGACGACGGAGGCGAGCTTCTGCGCCGCCTCACGCGCGCCGGGCCGCTGTGCGCGGTAGTAGATCCGCGACCGGAAGTAGTCGTAGCTGGGAGCATCCGCTCGCGCGTTTCCGGCCGGCACGAGCCACTGGTACCCACGCTGGGAGAGGAGGAAGCCTGCGTTGGCGGCCGAGCCGTTGACGCCGTTGCCGTTCAGGACCACGAGCGTCACCCTGCTGGGCGGCGGGCCGGCAGCCTTCTTGCGCTTCAGCTTCCGGCCGAGCGCGACAGCGGTCGCCTTGTCGGCCGCGTCGACGTCGGGCGCGAGGAACTCCTGCACCGCCCGGTCGATGTCCGACTGCGGCGCGGTGAGCTCGAGCGCACCACCGTAGCCCTGGTAGTCGCTGACCTGGTCGATCCTGCTCTGGAAGAAGTGGCCGGGCGGGAGCTGGTAGCCGAAGACCGCATAGCGCAGGATCGTGTCGAGGTCGATGCGTGAGCCGCCGCCCGCGGCGATGTCGACGTTGTCGGTGATCGCGTCGATGATCTTCGGCACGCTCGTTGGCAGGAAGCTGTGCGTGATCTGCTGCTTGAACGCGCGCACGAACATCTGCTGACGCGCGTTGCGGAACAGGTCGTTGTCGAGATGGCGGTAGCGTGCGAAGTCGAGCGTCTTCTGCCCGTTCAGCTTCTGGTAGCCGGGCTGGAGATTGATCGCCGCGTACCGCTCGCCGCCGTCGCTATTGTCGTTGAAGTAGCGGTGGTCGACGTCCATCCAAACGCCGCCCACGTTCGCGACCAGCTGCTTGAAGCCGCGGAAGTTGACCATGATCAGGTAGTTGATGTCGAGGCCGGTGAGGTGCTTCACCGTCTCGAGCGAGCCTTTCGGTCCGCACGTCGCGTAGGCCTCGTTGATGCGGTCGCCGAACGTCGACCTGCCCGGGCAGTGGACCTCGACGTGGAGGTCGCGAGGGAACGACAGCATCGAGATCGTGTCGGTGGTCGGATCCGCGCGGACGAGCATCAGCGTGTCCGACCGCGAGTCGTTCCCGTTCTTGATGTCCTCGAGGCGGCGGTCGTAGCCGATCACGAGCGCCGTCGAAGGCTGGTCGGGCGGCGGCACCTTGTCCAGCTGCTCCTGCGCGACCTTCACCTCCGGCGAGGACGTGTTGAGGTTCTCGACCTTGGTGTCGAGGTAGAGGTAGTAGCCGCCGGCGAGCCCCAGCGCGACCATCAGCGCGACCGCGAACAACGAGAAGCAGATCTTGCCGACGAAGCGGAGAGCGCTCCGCTTGGGCTGCCGGTAGCGCGTCATCTGCGTGATGACGGCAGGCGGCAGAACGGCATGGCCGTTCCCGTTCAGGTCGGCGCGACGGCCGATTCCTTTCTTCAGCGTCGTCCGCATCAGGCCCAGAAAAGGCGATGAACGCCGTGCGGGCGTTCGCCGGAGGCGCAGGATACCGGAGCTTCCGGAGGGCTATCCGTCAGCCGACGTCGTCTCCGCAAGCCATTGCGCGACGGCGAGGAGACTGCCGGTCTCCTCGTGGACCTCCCGCTGCTCGTCGGCGCCCGTCCCACGTTCCACGAGCCGTTCGACCTCGTCGAGCTCCTCCCTGCACCCCAGCCGCGCCGCGGCCGGCTCAGCCCGCTCCACCAGCGCGAGAACAGCCTCGCGCGCCGGGCGCTCCTCGTCGCGCTCGAGGTCGATGAGCTTGCCGTTCAGGCCGTCGCGAGCGGCGCGCCACTTGTTCTCGCTGACGAGCGTGACCGGCTGGAACCGCGGGCGCTCACCGCGTTCGAACTCGTCGGCCAGCGTGGCGACGAGGCTCTGGACGAGCGCCACGATCGCGGCGGTGTTCTCCAGCCGCGTCTGCGCGTCCGGAATCCGCACCTCGAGCGTGCCGAGCTTCGGGTGGGGACGCACGTCCCACCAGATGAAGGTGTACTCGGGAAACGACCCGGTCTTGACCGCGCGGTCGACGAGCAGCTCGAATTCCTCGAACGACCCGAACGCCGGCGGTAGGCCGCTCCGCGGGAAGGTCTCGAACACCTTCGTGCGCGTCGATGCGAGGCCGGTGTCGCGGCCGAGCCAGAACGGTGAGTTCGCAGACAGCGCGAGCAACTCGGGCAGCCACGTCCGCAGGCCGTTCATCACGGCGATCACCGCGTCCGGCGACGCGAGCCCCACGTGCACGTGGAGACCGAAGATGACCTCGCGCTCGGCGACCCAGCGCATCTCCTCCATCAGAGCGCGGTAACGCTCGTGGTCCGTGACGTCCTGGTGCTCCCAGCGGGAGAACGGATGCGTGCCTGCGCCGGCGATGACGGCGCCACGCTCCGCCGCCGCGTCCCGGAGCGTCGCGCGGAGCCCGCGCGCGTCCTCGATCGCCTCCGCCACCGAGCCGGCGACATGCGTCGCGACCTCGACGACGGACTGGAGCAGCTCGGCCTTGATCCGGCGCTCGTGCGCGGCCGCCTCGGCCACCTCGTCGAAGCGCGAGACGAGCTCGTAGCTCTCCTCGTGGAGCAGCTGAAACTCCTCCTCGACGCCCAGGCTGAAGGGCGCGCTCTGGCCGAAGTTGATCTCGATGGCTAGGCGGCTAAGGCACCGCTCGCGGTGCCGCGTCAGGATGCCGGGCTTTGCCCGGTATCCGTCTGAAATGACCGGTCCGGCACGTAGGCATCAACTCACCAGGGCCTTTGAGGCGTCGGCGGTCTCCGGCTCGTAGCCGAGATTGGGCCTGAGCCAGCGCTCGATTTCGGCGACGTCCATGCCCTTTCGGCGTGCGTAGTCCTCGACCTGGTCGCGCCCGACACGGCCGACCGAGAAGTAGCGCGCCTGCGGGTGGTGGAGGTAGATGCCGCTGACCGCCGCGGCCGGCGTCATCGCGAAGGTCTCGGTCAACCCGATCCCGCGCTCTTCGGCGCCTAGGAGGTCGAAGAGGTTGCGCTTCTCGGTGTGATCCGGGCACGCGGGGTAGCCGAACGCGGGTCGGATCCCGCTGAACTTCTCGGCGATCAATTCCTCGTTGGAGAGCCGCGGACCGGTCTCGTACCACTCGCGACGGGCCTGCGCGTGCAGCCACTCTGCGAAGGCCTCGGCGAACCGGTCTGCAAGTGCCTTGGTCATGATCGCGCGGTAGTCGTCGAGCTCGCTCGCATACCGCTCGGCGAGCTCGTCGGCGCCGTGGACCGCGACGGCGAAGGCGCCGATGTGGTCGCCGTCCGGCGCGACGTAGTCGGCGAGGGAGCGGTTGGGGCGCGAGTCGCCGTACGCCGACTGCTGGCGGAGCATCGCGAAGCGGGTCTCGTCGAGCACGATGTCGTCCCCGTCGCGTGCGGCAGGCCAGAAGCCGTAGACCCCTCTCGCCTGGAGAAGCTCGTCGCGCACGATCTCGTCCAGCAGTTCCGTCGCGTCGTCGTAGAGGGAGCGCGCCTCGGGCCGCTCGAGGATCGCCGGGAACTTGCCCTTCAGCTCCCAGGCGTAGAAGAAGAACTGCCAGTCGATGTAGCCGCGGAGCGTCTCGAGCTCGGCCTCGGCTACCCGTGCGCCCGTGAACTGCGGCTTCGGGAGCTCGGCGAACGAGACCCGCTCGGCGTTCGCGCGCGCCTCCGCGAGCGGGAGCAGCGGCTTGCGGGTCTTCTCCTCGTGCTGGTCACGAAGACGCTCCTGGAGCTCGCGGTTGTCGGCGTCGAGGCTCCTGCGCCGGTCCGGATGGAGCAGGTCGGAGACGACGCCGACCACGCGCGACGCGTCGAGGACGTGGACGACGGGCTCCGAGTACGCGGGCGCGATCTTCACCGCCGTGTGCTGCTTCGAGGTGGTCGCGCCGCCGATCAGGAGCGGCAGGTCGAGCCCGCGTCGCTCCATCTCTGTCGCGACGCCGACCATCTCGTCCAGCGACGGCGTGATCAGCCCGGAAAGGCCCACGACGTCGGCGTTCTCGGCGGCGGCCGTATCGAGGATCGTCTCGCCCGGGACCATCACGCCGAGGTCGACGACCGCGTAGTTGTTGCAGCCGAGGACAACGCCGACGATGTTCTTGCCGATGTCGTGCACGTCGCCCTTGACGGTCGCGAGCACGACCTTGCCCTGCGCTCGGCCCGCGCCGTTCTCCGCCTTCTCGGCCTCCATGTACGGCTCCAGGTAGGCGACCGCGCGCTTCATCGCGCGGGCGCTCTTCACGACCTGCGGCAGGAACATCCGGCCCGAGCCGAAGAGGTCGCCGACGACCTGCATGCCCTGCATGAGCGGGCCCTCGATCACGTCGAGCGGGCGCGGAAGCTTCTCGCGCGCCTCCTCGGTGTCGGCCTCGATGAAGTCGACGACGCCGTGGACGAGGGCGTACTCGAGGCGCTTCTCGACCGGCGCCTCGCGCCAGGAGAGGTCGACCTCCCGCTTGGTCCCCTCGCCCTGGACCGTATTGGCGAACTCGACGAGCCGCTCGGTGGAGTCCGGCCGGCGGTTGAAGATGACGTCCTCGACACGCTCGAGCAGGTCGGGTGGGATGTCCTCGTAGACCACGAGCTGGCCGGCGTTGACGATGCCCATGTCGAGGCCCGCCTTGATCGCATGGAAGAGGAAGGCCGAGTGCATCGCTTCGCGAACGACGTCGTTGCCTCGGAACGCGAACGACAGGTTCGAGATGCCGCCGCTCGTGCGGGCGCCCGGGCAGCGCTCCTTGATCAGCGGCAGGCTCTCG
>DATFQE010000089.1:0-18414 GCA_035264445.1 Gaiellaceae bacterium
GTTCTCGAGCCGCGGCTTCGTCCACAGCACTCCCAGCGCCACGAACGAGACGACGAGAACGATCGCGCCCGTGTAGTAGAAGAGCCACAGCGGCAGCGGCAGGTCCTTCGCCACCCCGATGCCGTGAGCGAGCGGCAGCGAGGGCATCATCGGACGGTGATGTTGGCGATCTGCAAGCCGCGCTCCTCGAGCTCCGCCTCGAACTGGCCGGGGATGGTCGCACGGAACCGCAGCCGCGCCGGGGTGCCGGGCTCGACGTCGCGCATGACGTTGTAGCCGTGCAGGTGGACCTCGTCCGCGACGTCGGAGCGGACGACCAACACGACGACACGGTCCTTCGCCACCGTTGCGCGCTTGATCCCGCCGACGGGCTTACCGCCTCGCACGACGATCGGAATCTCCACGATCGCGGCCGTCGTCGGCACGCTACGCGTCCCGGTTTCACGCGTGGGTGTGGTGGGCGGCGGGCTCGCGCTGTCGTCGTCGCCGCCGTCCGGGCGGAAGACGAGAAACAACACGACGGCGACGACGATGCCTGCCGCGGCGATCAACAACCTGTTCACGGTCTCCTCCTTGCTCGTGGGCGGTCGCGACTAGGCGACGGCCGGCGGCGCGCGAGGAGAGCGCGGGCCGGAGGCGAGCCGGGCGCGCGCCAGGGTGAGCGCCCCTGCGGGCCTGCGCAACGAGCGCGCGCGCCTGACGCTCGGGCGTGCGCAGGCGAGGACTTCGGCGACCAGCTCGGCGAGACCCAGAAAGGCGCGTGCGGCGACGAGGGCGGCCAGACCGAAGGGGAGCTGAAGCGCGAGCCCGACGAGAAAGGCCGGCTCGGTCGCGACGAGCTGGAGCCGCTCGGCGTGCTCCTGGACGACGAACGCGAGCGGAGGGAGCAACGCGAACAGGGCGGGCGAATGCGTCCGCCCACGTCGCACGGCGCCGACGAGCGCGAGGCCGCCGAGCACGCCCAGGAAGAGCGGCGCGAACGCGAGGTAACCGTGCCGCTCCTTCGGGTTTGCGATCAGGTGGTACGCGAGCGAATGCGCCGCGAGGCAGCCCGCGGCCATGAACGGGACGGACACGAGCCACGGCGCGCCGCGCTTCATCGAATCGATCATGCCAGCCCGGGCTCCGCTGCACCCTGACGCCGCCTGCCGAGCAGCCACGCGATCGGAAGTGTCACCAGGACGGTCGCCCCGATCGCGAGCGCGGCGACGCCGAGCGCTTCGAGCGCCGCCCCGCCGAGCAACGCCAGCGACGCCCCGAGGAAGGCGGCCAGCTGGTCGTTGAGCCCCAGGAGCTTCCCGCGCTCGGACGGTGCCGTACGGTCGGCGAGCTCGGCCGTCGCGGCCACGAACGACAGGTTCCAGCCCAGGCCGAGCCCGAAGAGCAGGACGGCGGTTCCGAGCACGCTGTCGATCCACAGCAGGCCGACACACGACATGCCCATGACGGCCAGCCCGAGCGCCAGCGACGTCGTCCGCCCGATCCGGTCGATCAGCCCGCCCACCACGATCACGAGCGCGTACATGCCGAGCACGTGGGCTCCGATGATCGGGAAGACGTCGCTCTGCGTGTGGTGATGGTGGTTGACGACCATGTAGCCGGTCAGGTTCATCACCGAGACCATCACGCTGAAGCTCGCGAGCGCGGCGACCATCGCCGGGATCACGCCGGGTCGCCGGATGATCTCCCGTAGCGGCGCGGCCGGCGCCGGCGGCCCCTGCGCCGTCTCGGCGCCGAGCTGCTCGGCGATCACCTTCGGGTCCGGCCTGACCAGGGAGGTGATCGCCAGCGCGACGAGCGCGAGGCCTCCGGCCGCGAGCCACGGGACCGTGAGCGCGTCAGCCTCCAGGTCCTTGCCCGCGAAGAGGGGGCTGAAGACCGCCGGCCCGAGGATCGCGCCGAAGACCGAGCCGAAGAGGACGAACGAGATCCCGCGCGCCCGCCGCTCCGGCGGGTACATGTCACCGGCGGCCGTGCGAATCAGCAGCGCGATCGCGCCGGCGGCGCCCATGAGCGCGAAGCCCGCGATCACGGCGACCGTCGAGCCGATCTGCGTCGCCAGGGCGGTCAGGCAGCACCCGAACGCGGCGAGCACGAAACCGACAGAGATCACGGGCTTGCGCCCGACGCGGTCCATGGCCCGGCCGGCCGGGACGGCCGTCAGCGCCGAGGCGGTGAGGAAGATCGCCGGCCCGAGGCCGAGCAGCCCCTCGACGCCCGTCACCAGGACGAACGTCAGCGACGACACCGCGGCGACCAGCTGCACGACCGCGGAGAAGACCGCCATCGTCGCCGCGAGCAGAATCGTGTTGCGTCGTACCGGCAGCTCGGCAGTGCTCACGCGAGCAATTGAACCACCGCGGCCCGGAACTCACGTCCGCCGCCGTGCGAGGGGTGACGGACGTAGGGCCCGCCGAGCTCGGCATGCGCCAGGCGTCCGATCGGGACGATCCGACGGCCGGCGGCGAGGCGGTGCAGGAACGTGCGGCCCGACTCGACCTCGTCGCGGGTCGGGCGGCGGTTCGACTCCGGCTTCCCAGGCTCGTGCGGATGCGTCGGCACGAGGTTCCAGAGCAGGACGTCGTGCTCGACGCCGAGCTCGGCCAGCGCGTGGTGGACGAGCGTCGCGCTCGCCTCTGCGGGACGGCCCCCGTTCAGCAAGCGCTCGCTCGTGAACGGAATCCCGGAAACCCGGGCGCCGCGGTAGCCGGCCGCCTCGCCCACGAGCAGGATGCGCGCGGACGCGCGAAAGGCGAGATACGCGGCCAGGCGGGCGCGGCGAAGCGGGCTCTCGCTGTACTGGTTGAACGTCGTGCCGATCTCGGCGCGGGCGAGGTCGGCGACGAAGCTTCTCAACGATGGGCTCATACCTCGAGGCTACGCGGCAGGTCGGAAGGGCACATCGGAAGCGCTACCCAAGTTGGCCGCCGCCGCTCCCTATCTTGGCCGCGAGCGCCGAGGCGTTGATGTGCGCGATCGCCTCGATCGTGACCATGGGGTTGACGCCCGAGGCCGACGGGAACGCCGAGGCGTCCGCAACCACGAGGCCTTTCGTCCCGGCCACGACCCCCTCGTCGTCGCACACCGAGCCGATCGCCGCGGTGCCCATCTGGTGGAACGAGTAGAGCGCGAGCCGGCCGGGGCCCCAACCGGCGGTGTCAGCATCCTCGGCGAACGTCTCGATCGAGCCGGAGCGCCCCGGCTCGTACTGCACGGCGCGGGCGTGGCCCGAGACGATCCGCGTCGCGCCCGCTGCCTCGAGCACGCGGGCCGCGGCCACGGTGCCCGCCCGCAGCCGGGCGGCGTCGCGGGCGGACAGCCGGTACCGGACGGCGGGAGTGCCGTCGCGGCCTACCCGAACCTCGCCGGCGTCGAGATCCCGGAGGAGCACCCCGACCAGCGTGATCCGGGGCAGCCACGACATCAGCTCGGCGTGCTGGGCGGCGCTGCGCCACGGCGCGGCGCCGACGAGCAGCGCCGGATGGATCGCCGTCGTCTCCAGCTTCGACCCGTCGACCTCGTCGGAGTAGACCGCCTGGAGGGTGCCCTCCCACGGCCTGATCTCCTGGTCGAAGACGCCGAAGGCGCCACCGACCGGATGCAGGTGGAGATTGCGGCCGAGCCCCGGCGCGGCGACGCCCGACCGCCGCAGGAGCGCCGGCGTCTCGATCGCACCGCACGCTGCGACGACCGCGCGGGAGCGAACGGTGATGCCGTGGCCGTCGGCCGTTACGGCCGCGACGCCGCGGGTGCGTCCGCCCTTCAGAACGACGCGTTGGGCCTTCGTGCGCACCACGATCCGGGCGCCGGCCGACTGTGCGTCGACGAGCCAGGTCCGCGCAGTCGACTGCTTCGCCCCCAGCGGGCAGCCGTAGCCGCAGTAGCCGCAGACGCCGTCCTGGTCGCAGCCATGGACGTTGCGGGGCATGCGCTCCTCGTGCCAGCCGAGGTTGCGCAGGCCGCGGCTGACGATCTCCTCGCGCTTCGACAGGCGGTTGTGGTCGGTGTTGACGGCGAGCCGGGCGCAGACGGCGTCGAGCGCGCCGTCGAAGGCGTCCGTCTCGAACATGCCTCCCCACTCGGCGCGGATCTCGTCCGGGGTCCGAAACGACGTCGTGAAGTTCACGACCGTGCCGCCGCCGAGGCACGCGCCGGCGAGGATCCCGATTCCCTGGTCGTCCGTCGCGGTCGTGCCGCGCCGGTGGTAGAGGCGGCGCAAGCCGTCCAATTCCGCTCCGTCGAAGTCGGCGTCCTCGAAGTGGCCGCCGACCTCGAGCACGACCACGTCGAGGCCGGCCTCGGCGAGCACGGCCGCCGCTACGCCGCCGCCCGCGCCCGATCCGACGACGCAGACGTCGCAGTCGAGCGTCGTGTCACGCGCGATCGTCAAGGGAGCGAGCCTCGGCTCCGTCGTCCCGAGGCGACCCAGCGGGCCGGGATAGCCGATGCGCTCCCAGGCCGGCGTCCCGGGCAAGGTGTACGCGACCGTCAGCAGGCCCTTGCGAAGCGCCTGGAAGCCGGCCCTCCGCAGCGCGACCCGGCTGTCGCACCACGCGAGGAGAACGCGCTCCCGCGCGTCAGCACGGCGGCGCGTGAAGCCGGACGCGGCGAGCGCCGCCAGCAACGTGCGGAGCCGGCGGCGCTCGGAGGCGGAGAGCACGGCGACGAACGTCTCCAGGAACGTTTGCGGGACGCCGGCCTCTACCGCGCCCGGGAACAATGCCTCGGCGACGGCGTCGAGCGTCCTCCGCTCGGCGTAGCTGAGCACAGGGCCTAGTCTCCTCGATCGCGGTTACGCCAAGATGCCCCCTTGCTCGAGATCACGACGCACAGAGACGGCGGTCAGACCTCGCTCGAGGTCGCCGGCCGCATCGCCGACTTCATCGGCCGGGCGCGCCGCTCGCTCGATTTCGCGCAATACGACTTCCACCTGGAGCCGGAGACCGCGGCCGTCGTAGGCGGCGCGATCATGCAGGCCGTCGCACGCGGCGTCGAGGTCCGCTTCCTCTACAACGTCGACCACCGGAACCCGATCCCCGTGCCGCCGCCGCCGGAGCCGGACGCGCAGCTGATCGCATCTCTCGGCGTGCCGGCTCGCGCGATCGCCGGCGTCCCCGACCTCATGCACCACAAGTACGTCGTGCGTGACGACGAGTCGGTCTGGACGGGGTCAATGAACTGGACGGACGACTCCTTCTCACGCCAGGAGAACGTGATCGTGACGGCCACGTCGCTCGAGCTCGCGACGCGCTTCACGGCGAACTTCGACGAGCTGTGGGAGCGCGGCGCGGTGGAGCGGAGCGGCCGCGTCGACACGACGCCGGTGCCGGTCGGCGCGGAGGAGGTGCGGACGTGGTTCACGCCCGGCCACGGCGAGGGCCTCTCACACCGCATCGCGAAGGCGATCGCGAAGGCGCGACGACGGATCCGAATCTGCTCGCCCGTGATCACGGCTGCCCCGGTACTCGGCTCGCTGGCGCAGGTGATCTCGGAGGGGCGCGTGGACGTGGCGGGCTGCGTCGACCGGCCGCAGATCGGCGGGGTGATCCATCAGTGGGGAGTCGACGGGAACGCCTCGTGGAAGCTGCCCCTGCTCGAGCGCGTCCTCGCCGCGCCGTTCTCGGCGAAGCCGTCGACTCCCTGGGAGCCCGGCGGCTCGCTGCACGACTTCATGCACGCGAAGGTGACCGTTGCGGACGACACCGTCTTCACCGGGAGCTTCAACCTCTCGCGCTCCGGCGAGCTGAACGCCGAGAACGTGCTCGAGGTCACTGACGCCGCCCTGGCGGAGCGGCTCGCGGCTTACGTCGACGAGGTGCGCACGAAATACCCGCGCTTCGCGGTCGCCTAGGCCGGCAGCGGAACCGGCGCGCGGGCAGCGCTGCTCGGCCGGGCGGCCGTCGGCATCATTCCCACTCGATGGTCGAGGGGGGCTTCGACGAGATATCGAGCGCGACTCGGTTCACCGCCGGGATCTCGTTGATGATGCGGCTCGAGATCGTCTCCAGCAGGTCGTAGGGCAGCCGCGCCCAGTCCGCGGTCATCGCGTCCTCGGAGGTGACCGCGCGGAGCACGATCGGGTAGGCGTACGTCCGCTCGTCGCCCTGCACGCCGACCGAGCGGATCGCGGGCAGCACGGCAAAAGACTGCCAGAGCTCGCGGTAGAGGCCGGCGCGGCGGATCTCCTCCTGGAGAATCGAGTCGGCCTGGCGCAGCGTCTCCAGCCGCTCGCGCGTGACGTCGCCGATGATCCGGATCGCCAGCCCCGGGCCGGGGAACGGCTGCCGCCAGACGAGTCGCTCCGGCATGCCGAGCTCCTCGCCGACCCTGCGGACCTCGTCCTTGAACAGCATCCGCAGCGGCTCGACCAGCTGCATCTCCATGTCGGCCGGGAGCCCGCCGACGTTGTGGTGTGACTTGATCTTCGCCGCCACGCCGTCTTCGGCCCCGCCGGACTCGATCACGTCCGAGTAGAGCGTGCCCTGGACGAGGTAGCGGATCTTCCCGAGCCGAGACGCCTCCTCCTCGAACACGCGGATGAACTCGTCGCCGATGATGCGCCGCTTCTCCTCCGGCTCAGTTATGCCCGCCAGCCGGGCGAGGAAGCGGTCGGCCGCCTCGACGTGGACGAGCGGGACCTGGAAGTGGCCGCCGAACGCCTCGACGACCTGCGCGGCCTCGTCCTTGCGCAGGAGCCCGTGGTCGACAAACACGCACGTGAGCCGGTCGCCGACTGCCTTGTGGACGAGCAGCGCCGCGACCGCCGAGTCGACGCCGCCGGAGAGAGCACAGAGCACGCGTTCCTTTCCGACCTGCGCTCGGATCCGCTCGACCTGCTCCTCGATCACTGCCGCCGGCGTCCAGGCCGGCGCAGCGCCCGCGACCTCGTAGAGGAAGTTCTTCAGCACTTCCTGCCCGTGCGGCGTGTGCACGACCTCCGGGTGGAACTGGACGCCGTACAAGCCACGATCCGCGTTCTCGAACGCGGCAATCGGCGTCGACGGCGAGCCTGCGGTCACCGTCGCCCCTTCGGGCGGGGCCGTGACGGAGTCGCGGTGGCTCATCCAGACGGTCTGCTCCTCCGGAAGCCCTGCGAGCAAGGCACCGCCCTCCGCTCGGAGCTCGGTCTTGCCGAACTCCGACACGCCGGTCCGCTCGACACGGCCGCCGAGGTCCTGGGCCATCAGCTGCATCCCGTAGCAGATGCCGAGCGTCGGAACGCCGAGCTCGTAGAGCCCCGGGTCGACCTGCGGCGCGTTCTCCGCGTAGACCGACGCGGGGCCGCCCGAGAAGACCATCGCGGCCGGCCTCCGTGCCCGGGCCTCGGCCGCCGTGATCCGGTGGCCGACGAGCTCCGAGTACACGCGCGCCTCCCGCACGCGGCGGGCGATCAGCTGCGAGTACTGGCCGCCGAGGTCGACGACGAGCACGGGGCGTTCCTCGGGCGCGACCTCGCGCTCGGGGAACGCGATGACCTCAGCCACCGCGGCGGTAGTTCGGCGCGTCCTTCGTCACGGTCACACCGTGCGGGTGGCTCTCGCGCAGGCCCGCGCCGGTGATCCGGACGAACTTCGTAGCCGTGCGCATCTCGTCGATCGTCGCGGCGCCGCAGTAGCCCATCGACTGGCGCAGCCCACCCACGAGCTGGTGGATCACGTGGCGCACCGGGCCCTTGTACGGCACGTGCGCCTCGACGCCCTCGGGGACGAGCTTGTCGACGTCCTCGACGTCGCCCTGGAAGTACCTGTCCTTCGAGAAGCCGCGCGCCTTCATGGCGCCGAGCGAGCCCATGCCTCGGTACTGCTTGAGCCGCTCGCCCTGGACGACGACGACGTCGCCCGGCGACTCGTCGGTGCCGGCGAAGATGGAGCCGAGCATGACGGTCTCGGCGCCGGCAGCGATCGCCTTCGCCACGTCGCCGGAGGAAGTCATGCCGCCGTCGGCGATCACGGGGATGTCGTGCTTGGCCGCGACCTGGACGGTGTCGAGGATCGCCGTCACCTGGGGGACTCCGACACCCGCGACGACGCGTGTCGTGCAGATAGAGCCAGGTCCGATTCCAACTTTGATTCCGTCGGCGCCGACGTCCGCCAACGCCTCCGCCGCCTCGGCCGTCGCGACGTTGCCGACGACGAGATCGATGTCGAAGCGCGACTTCAGCTTGGCGGCCATCGCGAGCACGCCCTTGGAGTGACCGTGGGCGGTGTCGAGGACGACCACGTCGACCTCGGCTGCGACGAGCGCCTCCGTGCGCTCGAGCGCGTCCGGCCCGACCCCGACCGCGGCGCCGACGCGCAGCCGGCCGCGCTCGTCCTTGGTGGCGAGCGGGAACTCGATCCGCTTCTGGATGTCCTTTACGGTGATGAGCCCGCGCAGACGCCCGTCCTCGTCGACCACGGGGAGCTTCTCGATCTTGTGCCGGTGCAGGATCTGACGCGCCTGCTCGAGGGTCGTCCCGACGGGCGCCGTGACGAGGTCGCGGGCGGTCATCAGCTCGGAGACAGGCTGGCCGGTGTCGCCTTCGAAGCGGAGGTCGCGGTTGGTCAGGATCCCGACGAGCACGCCCGCCTCGTCGACGACCGGCACACCGGAGATGTGGTAGCGCGCCATCAGCTCGAGCGCCGCCGAGACCGGGGCGTCGGCCGTGAGCGTGACCGGCTCGGCGATCATTCCCGACTCCGAGCGTTTGACCCTGTCGACCTCGGCGACCTGGGCGTCGATCGCCAGGTTCCGATGGAGGATCCCGATCCCGCCCTCGCGGGCGAGCGCGATCGCGAGTCGCGCCTCGGTAACGGTGTCCATCGCCGCCGAGACGAGCGGAATCTCGAGCGAGAGCGAGCGGGTCAGCCGCGTCGCGGTCGAGACGTCGTTCGGGAGGACCTCGGAGCGCGCCGGCTGCAGCAGCACGTCGTCGAAGGTGAGGCCCTCCTTGGCAAAGCGCCGGTCGAGCTCCACCAGGCGCTCGAGCTCGATCCTTCCCAGCTCCAACCCTTCCAAGGGGTCAGCGTACCAGCGACCCCCGACGGCGCTTATCCGGCCGGAACGGGCTCCAGCTCGACCACCTCGACGGCGTGGTACAGCCGCCCCGCCTCGCGTGGCTCGAACCGGCCGGCACCGATCTCGAGCGTCGAGGCGGCGCCCGCCGCCACCGCCATCCGCAGCGCCTCCTCGGCCGGCCGTTCCTCGAACAGCGCCGCAAGGAAGCCTGCGAGGAGCACGTCGCCGGCGCCGACCGCCGAGAGCGGCTCCATGCGCGGCGCCATGGCACGTAAGCGCTTCGCCGTGCCGCGCTCCTCGCGGAGCAGCGCGTAGCAGCCGGACTCCTGCGTGATGAGGACGTTCTTCGGGCCGAGCTCCGCGATCGCCTCGAGGGCCTGCACAACCTCGTCCTCCTCGGTGAGCTCCTGCCCGATCAGCCCCTCGGCCTCGCCCTGGTTCGGGGCGATGAGGTAGGGCTCTGCCCCCGCCCCGAGCCGGAGCGGCTCGCCTTCGGTGTCGAGCATGACGCGGACTCCACGACGGTTGAGGTCCCGGATCGACTCCGCATAGAAGTTCTGCGCCACACCGCGCGGCAGCGTTCCCGCAAAGACGACGACGTCGGCGCCGCGCGCCAGGTAGATCAGCTTCTCGTGCAGCACCTCGAGCTCGGCGTCGCGGACCTCCGGGCCCCACTCGTTGATCTCCGTGTAGGTGTTCGCGGTCGGGTCGACGACGGCCGTCGAGGTGCGCGACTCGTCGCCGATGCGCACGAAGTCGTTGAGGATCGCCTCCGCGGTCAGCTCCTCGACGATCCGGACGCCCGTCCGCCCGCCGGCGAGCCCGGTCGCCGCGACCGGCACGTCGAGCCGCTTCAGCGCGCGCGCGATGTTGATCCCCTTGCCGCCGGCGAGCGTGAGCACCTGGCTCGCACGGTGACGCTGGCCGAGCAGGAAGTTCGGCACCGTCACCGTCCGGTCGATGGCCGCGTTCATCGTCACCGTCACAATCACGAGAAGAGCCCTCCCAGGTGGTGGAGCGTGCGCTTGGTGTACCAGCCGACCTTCGCCGCGGTTCCGGGCGACTCGACCGAGCGCGAGGCGACGAGCGGCGAGCTCGCGACGAGCTTGCCCCGGTCGTAGACGTCAACCTCGCCGAGGCGCTGGCCCTCCCGCACCGGAAGCGCGACCGCCGCCGGCGCGACCACCCGCTCGGTCAGCGAACGCGCGAGCCGCACGGGACGGAGCACCGGCTTCATTGCGACGAGCCGGAGCGGATCGCGACCGTACGGCACGTCGGCCGTGGCGTACGTCCTCGAGGCGGAGATCACCGGCGCCAGGCGATAGCTCGAGAGCCCGAACGAGAGCAGCTCGGCGAGGTCTGCATTCCGGGCGCTGCGACTGGGCGAGCCGAGGACGGTCGCGTAGATCGTGAAACCAGGCCCGCGCGCGGCGGCGACCTGGCACCAGCCGGCGTTCGAGGTGTGGCCGGTCTTGACCCCGATCAGGCCCGGGAAGCTCCCGAGCAGGTCGTTCCACGTGTGGAGCGACCGCCCCCCGGCGATCGTCGTGTCGCGGACGCCGACGACGCTGCGAATGACCGGCTCGCGCATCGCCAGCTGGGCCAGGCGGTTGAGGTCATGGGCACTCGAGACGTGACCGGCCGCATCGAGCCCGTCGGCGCGCTCGAAGTGCGTCGAGCGGAGGCCGAGCTGGCGGGCCTTGGCGTTCATCATCGCGACGAACCGGTCCTCGTCGCCGTGCCCGACGTGCGCCGCGAGAGCGACGGCCGCGTCGTTCGCGCTCTGGATTAGCGCCGCCTCGACGAGGTCACGGACGGTCAGCCGCTCGCCGTCGCGGAGCCGGACGCCCGAGCCGCTGACGCCGACGGCGTCTTGGTCGACGGTGACGACGTCGTCGAGCTTCGCGTGCTCGAGGGCGACGATGACAGTCATCAGCTTCGTGATGCTCGCCATCGGCAGGCGGGCGCCCGCGTTGCGCGCGCTGATCACCTCGCCCGTCGCCGCGTTCACGACCTCGTAGGCGCGCGCGTCCACGGTCGGCGTCGCGGCGGCTGTTGAGGAGTGGACGGCGGCTGCGAGGGCACCGGCGAGGACGACTGCGCGAATCCTCACGGTTTCAGCCTAGCGGGGGATGAGGATCTTCTGGCCGACCTGGAGCGAATTCGGGTCGACGTCGGGGTTGAGCGCCTGCACCTGCTCGACGGTCGTGCCCTGGTCCGCCGCGATCGTCTCGAACGTGTCGCCCTCGCGAATCGTGTACGTCCTGTTCACCCGCGGGCGGGGCCGCGGGCGCGTGGTGCCCCGCTCGGTGCTCGTGCGGACCGAACGCGTCGCGGGCGGCGGCGCCGCCGGAGGTTCGTCGTTCGGATCGAGCCCGGACCGGATCAGCAAGATCGCGACGGTCGCGGCGGCGAGGAACGCGGCAGGCGCCAGCAACCGAGGGCCCCAGTGCGTCTCGCGGCGCCGTCGACGCGCGCGAGGCACGGCTTACCAGCCCGAGGCCGCCCAGACCTCGGTCTTCAGCCGTGCGGCCTCCGACCCGGCGGCGGTTCGCCAGTCGGCATCCGAGTGGCGCGACGCGTACATGACGGCGCGCGAGACGGTCACGAGCGCGCTGGCCGGACCGCTGGTGAACGCACGCGCGACGTCCGCCGGGGTCGCTCCCTGGGCGCCCACCCCGGGCAGGAGCAGGATCGCGCGGGGGAGCATGCGGCGCGCCTCGCCGACCGCGCGCGGGTGCGTCGCGCCGATGACCGCGCCGACGCTCGAGAGACCGCGTTCGCCGACCAGGTCCTCCCCCCACTCGCCGACGAGCCGCGCGATGTGCTGCCAGAGCAGCCGGCCGTCGCGCAAGACGAGATCCTGGACGTCGGCGCCACCCTCGTTCGACGTCTTGACGAGGCAGAAGATGCCCGCTCCCTCGCGTCGGCAGGCGGCCAGAAACGGCTCGAGCGAGTCGCTGCCGAGGTACGGGTTGACGGTGAGCGCGTCCGCGAGCGCGCCCGCGCCGGCCCGCGGCTGCAGATAGGCCGCGGCGTAGGCGCGCGCGGTCGAGCCGATGTCGCCGCGCTTGCCGTCCGCGATCACGAGCAAGCCGGCGGCGTGCGCGTAGGCGCAGACCTCCTCGAGCGCCCGCATGCCGTCCGGCCCGAGCGCCTCGAAGAACGCGAGCTGCGGCTTGATCGCGACCGCGTGCGGCGCGACGGCGTCCACGATTCCGCGGCTGAAGCGGCTGACCGCGGTGGCCGGCGCGTCGCCGCGGAGCTCGACCGGAAGCAGGTCCAGGCGCGGGTCGAGCCCCACGACGAGCTGGCTCCGCTTGCGCTCGATCGCTTCCGCCAGGCGGTCGCCGAAGGCCGAGACGGCAGTTGTCGGGACGGCTTCGAGGTCTTGCGCCATCTCCCCTGAGGTTACGCCAGAAAGAAGACGGGGGTCCCGCGCGGAACCCCCGTCGAAGCCTCGAATAAGGCGGACGCCTAGCCGCGGACCGCCGACTTGAGGCCGCTGCCCGCGGAGAACTTCGGGACCCTGGCAGCGGGGATCTGCACCTTCTGACCCGGGTTACGAGGGTTCACGCCTGTGCGTGCCGCGCGGTTCTGCACCGAGAACTTGCCGAAGCCGGTAAACGTGATGTCTTCGCCGCCCTTCAGCGTGTCCTGAATCGTCGAGAGGACCGCATCGACGGCGGCGCCGGCGTCCCGCTTGCTCAGGCCCGCCTTGTCGGACACCTTGTCGACGAACTCTCCTTTGGTCACGAACTCTCCTCCCCTCGATGGCTCTCAAACGTCGAGAGACCCTACCAAGGAAGACCTTTCGGCTCAACCATGCGGATTACCGGCAGTTTTTGCCCCTGCAAGCAGCTCGGAGGCCCGAAACAGCGGTCGCAACCGCACCGCATGACGGGCGAGGGCGTCCGCTCCACCCTCCTCGCGATCGACGACACAGACAGCCGTTCCGCACTCGAGACCGGCGTCGCGGAGCGCGTTCACGGAGTCGATGGCGGCGCCGCCGGAGGTGACGACGTCCTCCACCAGGCACACCCTCTCGCCGGGCTCGAACGCCCCCTCGAGCCGCTTGGCGGTCCCGTAGCTCTTCGCCTCCTTGCGCACGATCACGAACGGCATTCCCGAGGCGAGCGCGGTCGCGGCCGCGAGCGCCACCGCCCCGAGCTCCGGGCTCGCGATCCGCACCGCGCCGGGCTCGTGCTCCGCGACGCACGCCGCGATCCGCTCGCCGAGCGGCGCCAGCACTTCGGGACGGGTCTCGAAGAGGTACTTGTCGAGGTAGTAGGAGGAGCGCCGGCCCGAGCGCAGGACGAAATCGCCGTGCAAGAGCGCATGGTCGGCGAGCGCCCGGGCGAGGTCCGTGTCGATCATGGCTCGGCGGCCGCGCGAAGGGCCTCGCGCGCGCGCGCGAGCGCCGCGGCCGCCTCCGCGGTGGCGGGAGGCAGCGAGAGCATCGCGCCGTCGTCGTAGTAGACGTCGAGCCGCACGCGACGGAGCCCACGCCGCCTGATCGCGCGTGCGCCGCCGACCGCGCCGACGGCGAGGAGCGTTCCGGCGGCGAGCCTCTTCATGCGTCTTCCGCGAGACGTCGCAGGCACGTGCGCAGGTCGTAGAGGACGAGGCCGGCCGGCTCCTCCGGGCCCGTGGTCGCGGCGATCAGGACGCCGTCGCCGCTCGCCACGAACAGGCTGCCGTCGCCCAGCGACGCCTCGAGACCACTGACCGCTGCGTCGCCGTGCGCGCGCAGGCGCGCCGCCGCGTCGAGCGCGGCCCCGGCCGCCGTCGCGATCTGCTGCGAGCGCTCGTCGTCGGCGAGCGTCGACGCGAGCACCGTGCCCTCGCGCTCCGCGAGGACCGCCACGCGAACCTGCGTCGAGAGGTCGGCGAGGTCGGCGAGCGCCTCGGCGGGACTCATGGCGCGAAGCTAACACAGCGATACTCCCCGGCCGTGAGGGCGGTCTTCGCCAAGTTCTTCGCCGACCGGGGAACCCATCTGGCGGCGATGATCGCCTACTTCGCGCTGCTGTCTTTCGTGCCGCTCCTGTTCCTCGCGCTCGCGCTTTTGGGGTTCGCGCACCGGGCGGACGAGTCGAGCGTCCTGGTCGAGGAGCTCAGCAAGCTGTTCCCGCGGACGTCGATCAACACGATCGTCCGCTTCGTCACCGAGATCCAGAAGAACGCGGCCGCGCTCGGCATCGTCGGCGCGGTGTTCATCTTCTGGACGTCGCTCTCGCTCTTCAGCGTGCTCGAGTCCGCGTTCAACATCGTCTACGGGCGGCCGAACCGCGCGTTCCTGCGCGGCAAGGCGCTCGCGCTCGCGATGCTGATCGCCTCGCTGATCACTCTCTTCGTGGGTCTCTTCGCCGGTAGCTTCGGCTACGAGGTGCTCAAGCGCTGGGCTCCCGGGTTCGTGGGCAATCTGTACGTCGCGTACGTCCTCTCGGTGCTCATCTCCTCCGTCGCCGTCTTCATCTTCCTCGTGTCGGTCTACACGCTGCTCACGAACGTGCCGCTGCGGCCGCGAGATGTGCTGCCCGGGGCGCTCGTCTCGACGGTCGCGCTCGAGGCGAGCTTCCAGATCCTGCCCGTGTACCTGCGCGTCTCGAAGGACGTGATCGCGCTCCAAGCGCTCGGCGGGCCTGCGCTCCTGCTCGTGTGGCTGTACGTGATGGCGAATGTGATCGTCTTCGGCGCGGAGGTGAACTGGTGGCTCTGGACCCAGAGGCACCCCGACGCCGACCTGGAGGAGGCGGCCGGCTTAGCCTGACACCCGCGCGGCCAGGGCCCGGGCCGCGCGCGCTCGGTGCGAGTTCCCGCGCTTCCAGGCGTCGCCGAGCTCGGCGACGGTGCGCTCCTCGCCTTCGGGGACGAAGATCGGGTCGTAGCCGAAGCCCTCGGAGCCGCGGCGCTCGTCGGCGATGCGGCCGTCGAGCCGTCCGGTTACGTGCATCTCGCGACCGTCCGGCGCGATCGCGACGAGCTCACAGATGTAGTGCGCCGAGCGGTCGGAGACCCCGTTCAGCTCGGCGAGCAACCGGTCGAGCGGATCGTCGCCGCCGGCCCAGCGGGCGGAGTGGAGCCCCGGCCGGCCGTCGAGCCGGTCCACCGCGAGCCCCGAGTCCTCGCCTAGCACCCACTCGCTGCGGGGCGCGACGCCTCGACCGAAGACGGCCTTCGCGCGTGCGTTCTCGTAGTGCGTCTCGCCGACCTCCGGCGGATAGGAGTCGACGCCCAGGAGCTCGATCGTCCAGCCGGGCAGCGCCGCGCGCAGCTCCTCGAGCTTGTGCGCGTTGCCGGAAGCCAGCCTGGCTAGGAGCTCCAACGGACGGCCCGCACGCCCTCCAGGTCGGCGAGCCGCGCAACCGTCTGGCGCGGGCCCTCCGGAAAGACCGCCCGCAGGACGACGACGAGCCCGTCCCGCGAGCGCTCGAGGTGCATCGACTCGACCTTGGCCCCGAACTCCTCGACCGCCGCGAGCACCGGCTGAGCGCTCGCGCCCGACGGCAGCTCGATCTCGAGCGGCCGCTCCTCCGGTCTGATCCGCGCGAAGAGCCGGAACGCGAGGATCCGCAGCGGCCACAGGCTGATCAGTACGACACCGGTCGTCAGCACGGCCGCCGAGTAGTAGCCGGCGCCGACGGCCATCCCGATCGCGGCGACCGCCCACAGCGTGGCCGCTGTCGTCAGGCCGCGGACGGTGAGCCCCTGGCGGATGATCGCGCCCGCGCCGAGGAAGCCGACGCCGGTCACGATCTGCGCGGCGATGCGGGTCGGGTCGAAGACGATCCCCTCTCTGTTGGAGAAGTGCCAGTCGGTCCAGCCGTAGGCCGAGACGAGCGTGAACAGCGCCGCCCCGAGCGAGACGAGCAGGTGCGTGCGCAACCCGGCCTCCCGCTCCCGCAGCTCCCGTTCGACGCCGATCGCCGCGCCGAGGCCGGCCGCGAGCCCGAGCCGTAGTGCGAGCTCCGCGAACGTGAGCTCAGGCATGCACGGCCTCGGCGGCCGCCCGTTGCGCCGCCGAGATCTCGTGGATGCCCTGCGCGCCGAGCGCGAGCATCTCGTCCAGGTCGTCGCGCGAGAAGGGGGCGCCCTCGGCCGTCGCCTGCACCTCGACCAGCCGGCCGCTCCCGGTCATCACGACGTTGAGGTCGACCTCGGCGCTCGAGTCCTCGACGTAGTCGAGATCGAGCAGCGGCTCGCCGTCGACGATCCCGACGGAGACTGCGCCGACGGTGTCGACGAGCGCGCGGCCGAGCCCCATGTGGTCGAGCGCGCGCTTCGCGGCGACGTAGACGCCGGAGATGCCGGCGCAGCGAGTCCCTCCGTCGGCCTGAAGGACGTCGCAGTCGAGCCAGAGCGTGCGCTCGCCGAGCGCCTCCATGTCCGCAACGGCCCGCATGGCGCGGCCGATCAGGCGCTGGATCTCGACCGTGCGGCCCTTCTGCTTGCCCTGGCTGGCCTCGCGCGGCGTGCGCTGGCCGGTGGAGGCGGGCAGCATCGAATACTCGGCCGTCAACCAGCCCTTGCGGCGGCCCATCATCCAGCGCGGGACGCCGTCCTCGAGCGTCGCGGTGCACAGCACACGCGTGCGCCCGAGCGAGATCAGCGCGGAGCCGTGCGCCTGCTCGAGGAAGTCCGGCTCGATCGTGAGCGAGCGAAGCTCGTCGGTGCGGCGACCGCCCTCTCGCTGAGTCACGCCGCCGCCTCCAGCGTCGACACGTCGACATGCTCGACCTCGCCGAGCGGCAGCTGCAGGAACCGCTCGCCGAGAGCGCGGAACGCTGCGGGATCGCCGGTGGTCAGGAAGCGGTAGGCGCCCTCCCGGTCGGCGTCGTTCTCGATTCCCTTGCGCGCGAGCGTCTCGGCAACCTCGCGCGCGGTCTCCTCCGCCGAGAAGATGAGCGTGACGCCGCGCCCGAGCACGCGCTGGAAGATCGGGCGGATCAGCGGGTAGTGCGTGCAGCCGAGGATGACCGTGTCGACCCCGGCCGTCTTCAGCGGCTGCGCGTAGTCGCGCACAGCATCCGTCGTCTCGGCGCCGAACGGCTCGTCGCTCTCGATCAGCGGTACGAGGCGCGGGCAGGCGACCGGGAAGAAGCGGACGCCGGCGTCGAGCGTGTGGACGAGCTCGGCATACCGGCCGGCGGCGACCGTCGCCTGCGTCGCCATCAGGCCGACCCGGCGGTTGCGCGTCGTGAGGACGGCGGCGTGGGCCTCGGGCGTGATCACGCCGACGACCGGGACTCCGAGCTCCTCCTGCAGCTGTGGGAGCGCGGCCGACGTCGCTGCGTTGCACGCCGCGACGACGAGCTTGACCCCCTGCGTTTCGAGGAAGTGCCCGAGCTCGCGCGCGTAGCGGCGGATCTCCGGAAGCGGGCGCGGCCCGTACGGCAGCCGCGCGTGGTCGCCGAGGTAGACGAAGTCCTCGTGAGGCATGGTCACGAGGCACTCGTGCAGGACGGTGAGGCCGCCCATGCCCGAGTCGAAGACGCCGACAGGTCTCGGGTCCATCGGGCGATTGTAGAGAGGCTGCGGGCTGGCCCCCCTCTATCCTGGCCGCATGGGGCGTATCCGCATCGGCACCTGCAGCTTCGCCGACGAGGCGCTCACGAAGTGGTTCTATCCCAAGGGCTTGCCGGCGCGGGAGCGGCTTCCGTACTACGCCGAGCGGTTCGATACGGTCGAGATCGACTCGACCTACTACCACCTGCCTGAGGAGGCGACAACCGGGGGCTGGGCCGAGCGCACTCCCGACGACTTCGTGTTCCACGTGAAGGCCTTCGGAGTGATGACGCGGCACCCCGTTCGCGTCCAGCAGCTCCCTCCGGACCTCCGCGACGAGGCGCCGGTGGACGGCCGCGGGCGGGTCGACCGGCCTTCGCGCGAATTTCGCGCCGAGATCTTCAAACGCTTCCTCGAGGGCGTCTCGCCGCTCAGGCGCGACGGGAAGCTCGGCGGGATCCTGATGCAGTTCCCGTCGTACGTCGTGCCGAAGCCGGCCTCGCTGGACTACCTCGCATGGGCGCGCGAGCAGCTCGGCGACGACGAGATGCTCGTGGAGTTCAGGCACGCGAGCTGGTTCGAGGAGGACGCTCGCGACGAGACCCTGCGGTTCCTGGAGGAGCACGGAATGACACACGTCGTCACCGACTCACCTCGACTGGACGCCAAGACCGTCGTGCCGACGGTCTTGGCCGTGACCGGGCCGAGCGCCTACATGCGGTTCCACGGCCGCAACGCGGAGACCTGGCACAAGCGCGGAGGCGGCGCGAGCGAGCGCTTCGACTACCTCTACTCCGACGACGAGCTGCGCGAGTGGGTGGAGCCGCTGCGCGAGCTGGCAGGCGAGGCCGAGAACGCATACGTCCTGTTCAACAACAACAACCGCAGCCCCGGCGATCCCGGCGACGG
>DATFQE010000090.1:0-2495 GCA_035264445.1 Gaiellaceae bacterium
GCGCTCGCCGCGGCCGAGGCCGAGCGCGACCGGCTGGCACTGCGCATCCCGAATCTGCCGAGCGACGACACGCCGTCGGGCTCGACGGAGGACGACGCGCAGGAGATCCGCCGGGTCGGTGAACCGGCTGCGACCGACGACACACGGGAGCATCTGGACCTCGGCCGCTTCGACATGGAGCGAGCTGCGCGGATGTCAGGCGCGCGCTTCGGCTACTGGATCGGCGACACCGCCCGGCTCGCGCTGGCGCTGTACCGCTTCGCGCTCGAGCGGCTCGCGGAGAAGGGCTTCGTGTCGGTGCTGCCGCCGGTGCTCGTGCGCGAGCAGGCGCTGATCGGCACAGGCGCGTTTCCGAGCGACGAGGCGAATGTCTACGAGCTTCCCGAGGACGGCCTGTACCTGGCCGGCACGGCCGAGATCCCGCTCGCCAGCCTGCACGCCGGCGAGATCCTCGACGCGGACGAGCTGCCGCTCCGGTACGTGGCCTTCTCGCCCTGCTTCCGGCGCGAGGCCGGCGCGGCCGGCCGCGACACGCGGGGAATGATCCGCGTCCACCAGTTCAACAAGGTCGAGCAGTTCTCCCTGACGAAGCCCGAAGAGTCCTGGGACGAGCACGAATTTCTGCTCGCGAACACCGAGGAGCTCGTGCGTGAGCTCGGCGTCCCCTACCGCGTGGTCGTCCTCCCCGCCGGCGACATCTCCTCGGCGGCGGCCAAGACGTACGACGTGGAAATCTGGTTTCCGAGCCAGGCGCGCTACCGGGAGACGGCGTCGGTCTCGAACACGACCGACTTCCAGGCGCGCCGGCTCGGCATCCGCTACCGCGGGGAGCGGGGCCTCGAGCAGGTGCACACGCTCAACGGCACGGCCGTCGTCGACCGGATGGCCCTCGCGGTGCTCGAGAACTTCGGCGGCGACGTGCCCGAGGTCCTCCAGCGCTACGGGGCACCTGAACGAGTCTCACGCTGACGTCGTCCGCGCGCGCCGGCCCGCGCTTGGATTCGGCTCCCCGACGGCGGGAATGGCGTACCTGAACGGTTGCATTACGCGCCCGCATGCGACACCGCGACCGCGTAGCGACGCCGGAGACATTCCCGCGGAGAGGAGAAGGAAGTGGCCACAAGGACGAAAACGCAGGAACCCGAGGCCGAGGCCGGCGAGGCCGAAGACGGCCGGTCGGGAGGGGTCGACGCCAAGCTCGAGGAGCTCGGGAAGCAGCTCGAAGAGCTGAGCGAACAGCTCGACGAGCTGGCAGAGCAGGGCCAGAGGCTACGGGGGCTCGCCGACCGGCTCGAGGCCTCGGCGCCCGAGGCAGAGGACGACGGACCCGAGGCTCAGGAAGCCGAGGACGATGGCCGCCGAGACGAAAACGGCGGAGGCGAGGGGCTCCGGGACCGCGTCTCGGTGCCAGACCTCCCCGCCCAGACCTCGGCACTCGTAGCGGCGGGGTTGGGGCTCGCGGGCGCCGCGCTCTTTCTGGCGGGCAGGAGGCTGCTTCCGTCCGGGGGCTCGGGGCCGACTGGAGGTGACGACGAGAGCTGACTTCGGGCCGTCGACACCTGAGACGCTCGAGCCGCCGCCGGCTGGTCGCCGCAGGCGTTTGGGGCCCGTAGGATCAGGGCCAGGCGGGGTGCCGGAGCGGTCGAACGGGGCGGTCTTGAAAACCGCTGCCCGGGTCACACCGGGCCGTGGGTTCGAATCCCACCCCCGCCGACGAGCATGGGGGAAACCATGTTTCCCCCATCGGCCCCCTTCTTCCGCCGCTCCTCGAGGTCATTCGCAGTGAGCCTCCCGGCCGGCGAAGCCGGCCTCCGGCGGCCATTCGTTGTGACCCAAGAGCCTGTCTAGGCGTCGTGCTGGCGTAGGAGTTCCGCCGACTTCGGCGGACCTTGCGTAAACCCGGCTTCCTGAAAGATCGCCGGGACCTCGGGATCCGAGGTGAACCTTTGCCAGCCCGCCTCGTCCCAGTCGAAGATCGCCCAAACCCGGTCGCTCTCGTTTGGATCCCGAAAGACGTGCGATCCCTTGCAACCGTGCTGCTTTCGCTTCTCAGCGCCCTTGGTTGAGAAGGTATTCCAGAAGCGGTCGAAATCCGCGATCTTCGCCGTTGCCAGGACCATGTCTCCTCCTCTGTCGGAACGTGTTTGCTGTGCCGCCCACCCTACGCCACTCATCACGAGAGGAACGCTGTCGAGCCTGGTCCGGGCGGCGCGCCGCCGTTCGTCGCGAGCCTCCCGGCTGGCAAAGCCAGGCTCCGGCGGCCATTCGTTGTGACGGAAGAGCGTCAGGCGCGCTAGGGGGACATCAGGACGGGCAGCCCGATGCCGAGCGCGACCGCGAGTGCCGCGACCAGAAGCGCGAACGTGAGGTCGAAGCGATCCGGGCGCCTCATTACCCGGCTACATCGGCATACCTAGCCGCGTTCCTTAATCGGGCCGCGTCGAAAGCGACGCGTCTCGACGCCTCGGCGCCGCGCTAGTCGTCGTCGTCGCGAT
>DATFQE010000091.1:0-4550 GCA_035264445.1 Gaiellaceae bacterium
TGGGTCCGGGCCGGTGTCTACGTCGCCGGGTTCGCCGGGCCGCTGCTGCTGCTCGCCTCGTTCGCCCGCCGCTTCGAGCTCGGCGCCGACGCGCCGTGGTATCTCGCCAAGCTCGCCGCGGTCGGGTACGTCGAGCCCCCCGCGCTGCTCATCGCGGGCGCCTGGCTCGCCGCGGCCGCACAGCTGGCCGCTCTGACCGCAGGTCGCTACGCGCCGTACCCGGCGCCGGGCGAGCGCGGTCGCCGCGGGCCGATTCGGACGCTGGTCGGCACGGTCCTCGGGCTCGCCGTGCGCGGCCGTCGGCGCTCGCCGCGCCGTGCTGCCGTCGGCTAGCCGAGCCGCAGGTAGCGGACACGGTCGCCCGGGGATATCTCGCCGTCGCCTCGCGGAACGAGGACGAGCGCGTCTGCCTCAGCCGCGCGCACGATCATGTGGGAGTCCTGGCCGGTCACCGGGCGCAGCACGAGCTCGCCGTCCTCGACCGACGATCGGGCGCGCAGGAGCTCGTCGCGAGCGGCGTTGCGGCGTACGCCCGCGGCCAGCGTGCCCAGCGCGAACCGCGGCCCAGGGTCGGTCGCGCCCTGAAGGGCGAGCACGGCAGGCCGGACGAACAGCTCGAACGAGACGAGCGTCGAGACCGGGTTCCCGGGCACCCCGAAGACGAGCGTCTCGCCTCGCACGCCGAACCACAGCGGCTTGCCCGGTTTGACCGCGACCCGCCAGAAGACCTGCTCGATCCCGAGCTCGGCGCCGACCGAGCGCACGAGATCGTGCGGGCCGACGGACACGCCGCCCGAGCTGACCAGAACGTCTCCCGCGAGCCCGCGCTCGAGCGCGTCCCGGTGCGCCCCCGGCTCGTCCGCGACCGCCGGTAGCCGCTCCACCTCCGCACCCGCTGACACCAGCTGCGTGGCGAGGATGACGCCGTTGGCCTCGTAGATTTGACCCGGCTCGAGCTGCTCTCCCGGCAAGCGGAGCTCGGAGCCCGTGGTCAGGACGGCGGCGCGCGGGCGGCGCGCGCAGGACACCTCGGCGACGCCTGCCGCGGCCAGCGCACCCAGCTGGGCGGGGCCGAGCCGCTCACCGGCCGCCACCACGCGATCGCCGCGGCGCGCATCGCCTCCGCGCAGGCGCACCGATGCGCCGGGCTGAACGGCTTGCTCGATCGCCACTGTGTTGTCACCGGCGACAACCCACTCGACCGGGATGACGGCATCGGCCCCGGGCGGCACCGCCGCGCCGGTCGCGATCCCCATCGCCTCCCCGGCCTCCAGTGGACGCGGCGACGGCTGCCCGGCCGCGATCCGGAACCCGACGGGTAGCTCACCCGGCGTATCGGCCGCGCGCACCGCGAAGCCGTCCATCGCAGAGCTGTCGAACGGCGGCAGGTCGACTGACGCGACAGCCGGCTCGGCCAGCACGCGGCCCGCCGCCTCGGCGAGCGGGACGGTCTCGGCAGGCAACGGCCGAGCCCGCTCGAGCACGAGCCGCAGCGCCTCCTCGATCGAGAGCAGATCGCCCACCGTCCGACACTAAGCTACTGGCGTGGCGGCAGAGCCCACGATCTCCGTCGTCGCGCCCGCCTTCGACGAGGAGCGGAGCGTCGCCCTCCTGTTCGAGGAGCTCCAGGCGGCGCTCGACCCGCTCGCCACGCCGTGGGAGGTCGTGTTCGTCGACGACGGCTCGACCGACGGAACCTTCGCGGCGCTGACCCGCCTACACGACGCCAACGAGAACGTCCGCGTCGTCCGCCTCCGCCGCAACTTCGGCAAGTCCGCCGCTCTCGCCGCCGGCTTCGAGCAGGCGCGAGGCGACGTCGTCGTGACGATTGACGCCGACCTCCAGGACGACCCGGCCGAGATCCCACGGCTGCTCGCGAAGCTGGACGAGGGCTTCGACCTCGTGTCCGGCTGGAAGAGCCGCCGCCGTGACCCGTGGACACGACGGGTGCTCTCTCGCATCTTCAACCGCCTGGCGAGCGCGGTCTCGGGCCTGACCCTGCACGACGTCAACTGCGGGTTGAAGGCCTACCGCGCCGAGGTCGTCCACGACCTGCGGATCTACGGCGAGCTCCACCGCTTCCTGCCGGTGCTGGCCCACGAGCGCGGCTACCGCGTCGCCGAGCTTCCCGTCAACCACCGTGCGCGCAACCACGGCCGCTCGCGCTACGGGTTGGAGCGCTACCTGCGAGGCTTCCTCGACCTCCTGACCGTGTCGCTGGTCGGCCGTTACCGTCATCGGCCGCTGCACCTGTTCGGCGGCATCGGCCTGGTACTCGGCGCGATCGGGACCGTCGTGCTCGCGTACCTGACCGCCCTCAAGATCGCCGGCGAGGCGATCGGCCACCGCCCGCTGCTGATTCTGGGCGTCCTGCTCGTCGTCGTGGGGCTGCAGCTGTTCTCGCTCGGGCTGCTCGGCGAGATGATCCGCAGCCTGCATGAGGAGCGTGCCGGCCAGCACGAGCGCGAGCGCCGCCACGTGGACGAAATCCTGAGCTAGCGCCGGCTTGCGGGTTCTCTACTTCGGGACGTACGAGCGCGCCTATCCGCGCAACGCGCAGGTGATTTCGTGCCTACGCAGGGCCGGTGTCGAGGTCGAAGAGCGGCACGCGGCGGTGTGGGACGGGCAAGAGCACAAGTGGGCCGCCGGGCCTGTGAGCGCCTTCCGCCTCGCGCGTGCGCAGGCGCGGCTGCTCCTGCGCCGTCCGGAGACCGACTTCGACGTCCTCATCGTCGGCTATCCCGGTCACCTCGACCTCCCCGCGGCTCGGCGCGTGGCGCAGGGGAAACCCGTCGTCTTCAACCCGCTCGTCTCGCTCGAGGACACGCTCGTCGACGACCGCGGCCGGTTTCGCCGCCGCTCGCTGCCCGGCAGGGCGCTCGCGGCGATCGACGGGCGCGCCCTGCGCGCCGCCGACCTCGTCGTCGCCGACACCGAGGCGAACGCCGACGACCTCGCCCGCCGCGCCCATCTCCCGCACAGGAAGGTCGCCGTTTGCTTCGTCGGCGCCGAGGAGCGCGTCTTCCGGCCCGGGTGGGAGCGGCGCGAGACGTTGACGGCGCTCTTCGTCGGGAAGCTGATTCCGCTGCACGGCCTCGAGACGGTGCTCGAGGCGGCGCGCCTCGTGCCGGAGATCCCGTTCCGCGTGATCGGCAGCGGTCAGGAGGAGGCTGCGCTGGCCGACCGGCCCGCGAACGTCGACTGGGTCCCGTGGGTCGAGTACGAGCGCCTTGCCGACGAGCTGCATGCCGCGGGTTGCGCGCTGGGGATCTTCGGCACCTCTGCCAAGGCCGGCCGAGTGATCCCGAACAAGGTCTTCCAGGCCCTCGCGTGCGGCACACCCGTCGTGACCGCTGACACCCGCGCCGCTCGCGAGCTCCTCGCGGACGGCGTCAGCGCGCTGCTCGTGCCGGCCGGAGACCCCGAGGCGCTGGCCGCCGCCGTTCGGCGGCTCGCCGACGACGGGAGCCTGGCGAAGAGGATCGCCGGCCGCGGCCATGCGGTCTACCGCGAGCATGCGAGCGAAGAGGTACTCGGCGCCCGCTGGCGCGGGCTGCTCGAGGCGTTGTGAGCGCCCGCGCGGCGCTGTGGACGGCGGTCGCAGCGTTCGCGACGGGCTTCTCGGCGCTGTCGATCCTCCGCCACGAGGCGTTCAACTCCGGGCGCTTCGACCTCGGGAACATGGTTCAGGTCGTCTGGTCGACGGCTCACGGCGACCCGTTCCGGGTCACCGACCTCCACGGCGAGCAGATCTCGCGACTCGGCGCGCACACGGACTTCCTGCTCGCGGCCTTCGCTCCGCTCTGGTGGGTGTGGCCGGACCCCTCGCTCCTGCTCGTCGCGCAGGCGGCCGCGGTCGCCCTCGGCGCACTCCCCGTCTTCTGGCTCGCGCGCAAACACCTCGGCTCCTCGCGGGCCGCGGTCGGCTTCGCGCTGGCGTACCTGCTCTACCCGCCCGTCCAGTGGCTCGTGCTGGACGACTTCCATGCCGTCGCGCTCGCGTGCCCGCTTCTGCTCTTCGGCTTCTGGTACCTCGACGAGAACCGCCTCGGACCGTTTGCGGTCGTGGCGCTGCTCGCCGTCCTGACCAAGGAGGAGATCGGGCTCGCGGTCGCGGGCCTCGGCGTCTGGTACGCGCTTGCACGCGGGCGCAGGCGGGCGGGCGCGTTGATCGCAGCCGCCGGAATCGCGGTCTCGCTGCTCTTGATCGTGGGCGTCATGCCCGCCGTCTCGGGCGGAGAGTCGGACTTCTACCGGCGCTACGGCGAGGTGGGCGGCTCGCCCGGCGGGATCGTCGAGACGATGCTGACCGACCCGCTTCACGTTCTCGAGGTCGCGTTCGACGGCCGCGGTCTCGGCTACCTCTTGCGCCTGCTCCTGCCGGTGGCGTTCGTCCTCGTGGCGCCGCTGACACTCGTCGCCGCGCTCCCGGAGATCGCGATCAACCTGCTCTCGTCGACGGCGACGCAGACGTCCATCCACTTCCACTACACGGCCGCGATCACCCCGGCCCTCGTCGCCGGGAGCGTCTTCGGAGCGGCGAGGGTGGC
>DATFQE010000092.1:0-13480 GCA_035264445.1 Gaiellaceae bacterium
CGCCGAGGGCGCCAAGCGGCTCGAGGAGGAGACGGCCGCCGCGATCGAGATCCTGCGGGTCGTGACCAACCCGATCGCGATCAAGGCCGCCCTGAACCTGCTCGGCCACGGCGTCGGCGGCGTCCGCCTGCCGCTCGTCGAGGCCGACGAAGCCGAGCGCGCTGCGATACGCGTCTGCCTCGAGCGGCTAGGTTTGCTTCAGCCCGTCGCTGTATAGAGGCCGCGGCGCGAGAGCGAGACCGAGCGCGTGCAGGTTGGCGCGCAGCGAGTGGACGACGTGCGCTGCCGGAAGCCGCGGCGACGCGATCACGAGGAAGCCGGCGAGCTCCGCCGTCTCGCGCCGGAGCGGGACGGCGAGGTGCGCGACCGGCGAGCCGAGGTCGAAGATGCCGGCCGAGAAGACGCCCTCGTTCGAGTCGCCGTGGCGGACGAGCCAGCTGATCAGGGCGGCGTCCTCCGGGCCGTCTCCGCCGTGAGAGCGAACGAGTGAACCGCCGAGTCCGTCGGCGTTCCAGGCGACGAGCCCGACCCACGACGCGCCCGCGCGCGTCAGGCCGTCCACGACGCCCTCGAAGACGCGCTGCGGCTCGGCCCAGTCGTCCGCGAGAGCGCGGGCGAGCGCCGCGGAGAGCCGCCGGGCGCGGAGCTCGTGCAGCGCGGCGGAGCCGGCGCCGAGCAGCGCGGCGGCAGCGCCGAGGGCAGCGATCTCCAGCACGCCGGCGCTGAGCGCGACGAGCACGGTCAAGATCCCGATCACGCCCACCGGAGCGGGCGCGAGGATGCGCGAGCCGAGCGATCCCACGGACCGCCGCCGCGACTCCGTGCAGGCATCGCGAATCGCCCGGAGCTCGTCGGGCGCGAGCACCTCGGAGACCGGCTGCCCGTTCTGGACGGCGACGAAGGCGCGGGCGAGCGTGGGGTGGAACTGGCTGCCGCTGTTCCGCTCGATCTCTGTGAGCGCGGCTTCGCGCCGCATGGCGGGGCGGAACGGACGATCGGTGGTCATCGCGTCGAAGCTGTCGGCGAGGATCAAGAAGTGAGACGCGAGCGGAATCGCGTCGCCCTCGACGCCGTAGTAACCGGAACCGTCGAGTCGCTCGTGGTGGTACTCGACGGCCTGCGCCTGGCGCGCGGCGAAGCGAAAGCGCTGGAGCAAGCGAGCGGAGAGGCGAGGCGAGCGCCTGACCGCCGCCCATTCGCTCGGTGAGAGCAGCCCGCGCTTGCGCAGGACCGCCGCGTCGACGGCGACCTTGCCGAGGTCGTGCAGGCGACCGGCCCAGCGAAGGCGGGCGACTTCGAGCGGCGGCAGCCCGAGTGCCTGTGCGAGCTCCTCGACATAGCCGGCCACGCGAACCGAGTGCCGGTGCGTCGAAGGGTCCCGGTCGTCGACGATGTTGGCGAACGTCTCGAGCGCGACCGCAACCTCGCCTCGCATCACGCCCAGACGATGGTGTGCGTGCTCGAGCAGCAGGATCGTCGGCACGGCGGCGAGGAGGAGCCAGGCGTCGGAGCCGGCTGCGAGCGCCAGCACCAGCGCGAGCGCGCCCTCGCCCGCGAGCGTGCGCGCGTCCGGCGCGAAGAGGCCCAGCCCGGCCGCGAGCCCGTGCACGATCGTCCGAACGGCGGCGTACGCGGCCACGACGACGCAGACGCCCAGGACGTCGTCGGGAAGGACGACCGTGCCGGTCTCGCTGCCGGCGAGCACGTACGCGTAGCCGCCGGCGAGCCCGGCGACGCCGAGAGTGACCGCGCGTGCGAGCAGCTCGCGCAACGGGCGTGGCGCCGTGAGCCGTGAGGCGAGTACCGCGACGACGCCCGCGAGCGCGGCCACCCAGGGCCCCGCGACGACCATCGCAGCCAGGTGGACGGGCGTCGAGATCCGGAACGGCTCCGCGTCGCCGGGATCTGTCAGGTCGTCGTCGCGCGCGGCGGCGAGGACCTCGGCTCCGACGACCGCCGCGAGGAACGCGACGGCCACCCCGCCGGCGGCGGGGATCGTCAGCGCCGAAGCGATCACGACGAGGACGCCGAGGACCGCAGCGAGCACGACCGAAGCAGTGGCGCGCACGCTGGGTTGCATCGGCGCGAGGCCCCGTTTCCTCAAGGGTCGGCGGGTGCCCGATTACACTTCGCGGATGCCCGACGACGTACTTCGGATCATCCCGCTCGGCGGCCTCGGAGAGGTAGGCAAGAACATGACCGTCTTCGAGCTCGACGGCGAGATCGTCGTCGTCGACTCGGGCCTCGCGTTTCCGCGCGACGAGCACCTCGGCGTCGACCTGATCCTGCCCGACATGGGCTACCTACGGGACAACGCCGAGCGCGTCCGCGCCGTCATCCTCACGCACGGGCACGAGGATCATGTCGGCGCGCTGCCGTACCTCCTGCGCGAAGTGCGCGTGCCGGCGGTCTGGGCCACGCGGCTGACGCTCGGGCTGGTCCAGTCGAAGCTCGACGAGCACGGGCTGCTCGGAACGGCCGAGCTGAAGGAAGCGGACCCCGGAGAGCGGGCGCGCATCGGACCGTTCGACGTCGAGTTCGTCCGCATGGCGCACTCCATTCCAGACACCGTCGCCGTGATGCTCGGGTCGCCGGCGGGCCGCGTGCTGATCTCCGCCGACTGGAAGCTCGACCACACGCCCGTCGACGGCCTCAAGACTGACGTCGGCGCCCTGGCCGAGCTCGGGAATCGCGGAATCGATCTCCTCCTCTCGGACTCGACCAATGCTGAGCGACCGGGCGTGACCGGCTCGGAACGGCTCGTAGGCGAGGCCTTCCGGCAGATCATTCCGCAGCGCCGGGGCCGCGTCCTCGTCGCGTGCTTCGCGTCGAACGTGCACCGGATGCAGCAGGCGATCGACGTCGCCGTGCAGGTCGGGCGCAAAGTCTGCGTCGTCGGCCGCTCGATGCGCAAGAACCTCAACATCGCGCGCAACCTCGGCTACATCGAGGTTCCCGAGGAGACCCTGATCCGGCCCGCCCGGCTGGAGGAGTTCCAGCCGAATGAGGTGCTGATCCTCTGCACCGGCAGCCAGGGCGAGCCGATGTCGGCGCTGACGCGGATCGCCTACCACGACCACCCGGCCGTCTCGGTCGAGCGCGGCGACACGGTGATCATCTCGGCGAAGCCGGTACCGGGCAACGAGCTCAAGGTGCACGACGCGATCAACAACCTCGCTCGCGCCGGGGCCGAGGTCCTGCATCAGGAGATCGCGCCCGTGCACGTCTCCGGCCATGCGTGTGCCGAGGAGATCCGCACGCTGATCTCCCTGGTGCGCCCGAAGGCGTTGATGCCGATCCACGGCGAGTTCCGGATGCTCGCCGCGAACGCGCAGCTCGGGCGCGACGCCGGCATCCCTGCGGGCTCGATCGTGATGGCCGAGAACGGCTCGGTGGTCGAGCTGTCCCGCGCCGGCGCACGCGTCGCGGACCGGATCGAGGCCGGCGTCACGTTCGTCGACGGGCTGGGCGTCGGCGACGTTCGCGACGTGGCGCTCCGCGATCGCCGTCACCTGTCCGAGGACGGCGTGCTGATCATCGTCGCCACCCTGGCCACGAACGGCGCCGCGCCAGGGCCGCCGGAGCTGATCGCGCGCGGCCTGGCCGAGCCGGGGCCGCTGATCGACGAGGTGCGAACGGAGGCGCAGCAGGTCCTGGCCGACCTCGCGCGCCAGGGAGTGACCGAGATCAAGCTCCTCCAGGAGCACCTGCACGACACGGTCGGTCAGGTGATCTACGACAGAACGGGGAGGCGCCCGATGATTCTCCCCGTCATAGTGGAAGTATGAGCACTGTTCGTGCGCACCCCCGCTGGCCGGACGTTCTGGCGGAGCACGCCGCCGACGAGAACACCGCGGCACGGCTGATCTCCCAGCTCGCGGCCTGCGAGGTCGCGGCGCTCGCGTTCTGCCGGCTGCTCGAGCGGTGGGGGCGGGGAGAGGCCGAGCCGTCGACGGTCGGGCGCCGTCAAGCGGCGTTCCGGCGGGCGGCCGAGCGGGCCGAGACGGCCTTGGCCGGGCTCGAGCGTCCGCTCTCGCGCTACCTGCTCGAGCTCGAGCCGGAACATGCCGAGGGCCGCTCCTGGTACGGAGAGCCGAGCACGGCGGAGCTCCTCGACTGGAGCCCGGTGCTCGCACGGGCCGGCGTGCGCGTCTCGGAGGTGCGGGTCGCCCAGGCGTATCTCGAGCTCGCGGTGCTCGTGCGCGCCCTCGAGGGGCTCTCGACGGCCGCCCGGATGCGCTCGGCTCCCGACCGCTCGTCGCTGTGGGCCGGCCTCTTCGACTTGCGCGAGAACCTGCTCGGGCGTGCGGTCGAGGATCTCCGCGCGCTTGCCGCCTAGTCTTACCGTCGTCGGATCGACGAACCTCGACCTAGTTGCGCACGTCGAGCGGCTGCCGAGGCCGGGCGAGACCGTCACCGACGCGTCCTTTTCCCGTCATCCCGGAGGCAAGGGCGCCAACCAGGCCGTCGCAGCCGCCCGCCTCGGAGCTTCCGTGCGCTTCGTCGGCGCCGTTGGCTCGGACGAATTCGCGGAGGCGGCTCTGGCCGGACTTCGCGACGCCGGCTGCCAGCTCGCGGTGCGCACGGTTGAGGGTCCGACTGGCATCGCTCTCATCTACGTGGATGCCGAGGGCGAGACGCAGATCGCGGTAGCGCCGGGCGCGAACTCGGCCGTGCAAGCCGACGACGTCGACGGGGCTGTCCTCTGCCAGCTCGAGATTCCCTTGACCACCGTCGAGGCCGTGGCGGAGCGCGCGTCGTTCTTCTGCCTCAACCTGGCGCCCGCGCGCCCGATCTCCGGCGAGCTGTTGAAGCGCGCCGACCTCGTCGTCGTCAACCGCTACGAGCGCGAGGCGCTACCCGAGACACCACGGCTGGCGGCCGTCACCCTTGGCGCCGAAGGGGCGCTGCTGCTTGAGGACGGCCGCGAGGTCGCCCGCGTAGAGCCGCCGCGGATCGTCGCGATCGACGGCACCGCGGCCGGCGACGCCTTCACCGCCTGCCTCGTCGTCTCGCTGCTCGAGGGCCGGCCGCGCGAAGACGCGCTCACGCGAGCGTGCAAGGCCGGCGCGCTGGCGGCCTCGCGGCCGGGTGCGCAGCCGTCGCTGCCGACCGCCGAGGACGTCGACGCGCTGTGACCCGCATCGTGCTCGACTGCGATCCCGGTCACGACGACGCGATCGCGCTGCTGCTCGCGCTGGCGAGCCCCGAGCTCGAGCTCGTCGGCATCACCACCGTGGCCGGGAACCAGACGCTCGAGAAGACGACGGCGAACGCGATCCGCGTGCTCGAGCACGTCGAGCGCTCCGAGATCCCGGTGGCGGCCGGCGCCGACCGCCCGCTGATCCGCGAGCCGTTCGTGGCCGCGCACGTCCACGGCGAGACCGGCCTCGACGGCCCGGAGCTGCCGCCGCCGAGCCGTTCGCCCGTCGGGCAGCACGCGGTCGACTTCCTCGCGGAGCGCGTCCGCGGCACGACCCTCGTCGCGGTCGGGCCGCTCACGAACGTGGCGCTGCTGCTGGCGCTCAGGCCGCAAGCGCGGCCCGACCGGATCGTGCTGATGGGCGGCGCCGTCGCCGAGGGGAACATCACGCCCGCTGCCGAGTTCAACATCTGGGCCGACCCCGAGGCGGCCGCACGCGTCTTCGCGAGCGGGATCGACGTGACGATGGTCGGCCTCGACGTCACGCACAAGGCGCTCATGACCCCTGCGCACGCCGACGAGCTTCGCGGCGCCGGACGCGCCGGCAGGCTCGTCGCCGAGCTCTTCGACTTCTACCACGGCTTCCACGAGAGGACGTACGGCCTCCCGGGCTCGCCGATCCACGACGCGCTCGCGCTGGCGCACGTCTTCGATCCGACCCTGCTCGAGCTTCGAGACCGCCACGTGGCGATCGATTGCGAGTCGCAGCTCTGCCGTGGCCGGACCGTCGTGGACCTGTGGCGGCGGACGGATCACGGGCCGAACGCCCACGTCGCCGTGGCCGTCGACGGCGAGCGCTTCGTCCGCGTGCTCGTGGAACGCATCTCCTCGCTGGGATGAAGCTCGGAGCGTTCACACTCCAGAATCGTCCGTGGCCCGAGCTCCGGGAAAGCTGGCGCCGGCTCGACGAGCTCGGCCTGGACTCGCTCTGGCTCGCCGACCACCTGGCGAATCCACTTCGACCCGAGCGGCCGTGGCTCGACGGCTGGACGCTGCTGCCGGCGCTCGCGCTCGAGACCGAGCGCGCCCGCGTCGGCGCGCTCGTGAGCTCGCTGACGCTGCGCAAGCCGGCGACGCTGGTCAAGGCTGCCGTCACGCTCGACCACGTCACGGGCGGCCGGGCCGACCTCGCTCTCGGCGCCGGCGGCTCCGGGCGGGACACCGAGCTCGCGGGGGCGCCCGAGGCCTCCTTCACGGACCTCGTCGAGCGCACCGTCGAGCTGCTCGCCGACGACTCCCTGCGACCGCGACCGGTGCACGAGCGGATCCCGCTCACGATCGGCGGCCACGCCGACGAAGCGTTGGAGCTCGCGGCGCGGCACGCGAACCGCTGGAACAGCTACGGCGGCAGGGGCCTCGAGCCGGAAGCCGCGCTCACCAGAGCCCGTGAGCGAAACGAGCGGCTCACGAGGCTCTGCGAACGAGCGGGCCGCGATCCGACGACTCTCATCCGCTCGATCCTCCTCGGCTACCCGTTCGTCCGCGAGACGCCGTGGCGCTCGGAGGAGGCGTTTCGGGATGTCGTCGAACGCTGGCGCGCGGCGGGCTTCGACGAGCTGATCGTGTACTACCCGCCCGAGACCGCGATGCCGGAGGGCGCAGTGACGCCGGGCGTCTTCGAGGGCGCCGTCGCTCTCGTGCGAGAGGTGTAGGCGCCCTCACGTCGAACGGACGCGCATGGCCAAACGCCGCAAGCGACGGACCCTGCGACCACGCACGCCCGCGCGCACGAAGAAGCGCAAGCAGTCGCGGGGCCACCATCACCCCGAGCTGGTCGGGCTCGGGCTCGTCGCCGTCGGGATCTTTCTCGCCGTCGTCCTCTACCTCGGCTGGGACGGCGGGCAGGTGGGCGGATGGATCGCGGACGGGCTGCGCGACCTCGTCGGCTACGCGGCCTACGTGCTTCCCGTTGCTGTGATCGCGATCGGCGGCCTCATGGTCGGGCGGAGCGCCCTCGTCGACCTACGGCCCTTCCGGACCGGCGTCGCCGTCGCCTCGACCGGCCTGCTGCTCGTCCTCGGGGAGCAGTGGGGCGGCCTCGTCGGTGAAGGTCTCCAGGCCGTCGTCGCACGCCTGCTCGGCGACACCGGCGCGCTCATCCTCGGCTCCACGGCCCTCGTCTTCGGCGTCCTGCTCGTCACGGGCGCCTCGCTCGGCGCGCTGCTGCGGCATTCGGGCAGCGCTGTCCGCAGGGCAGGCACCGCCGCACGCCGGTCGCTCGACCGCCAGGAGCGGCCCGTGCGGCGGCGCCCCGCCCTGAACGTCGTCCAGCCGGCCCCGAGCGTCGCCGTGCCGCACAGCCCGCCGGTCGACGCGGTCTCGGAGTTCCCGGACGTCGTCGGCGCGAGCGCCGCGCCGCTCGTCCCCGAGCCGGAGGACGAGCCCTCGCAGGAGCAGCTCTTCGCGCCCGAGCCGCCGGCCGCCGGCGCCTACCGGCTTCCCGATCGCACCGTCCTCCGGACCGCGCCGCAGACGGGCGCCACCCAGCCCAAGGGCGGCGCCCAGGTGGCGGACGCGCTCGTCCAGGCCCTCGCGCACTTCGGGATCGACGCGACCGTCGTCGGCGAGATCGCGGGGCCCCGCGTCACCCGCTACGAGCTGAAGCTCGCGCCCGGGACGAAGATGTCGAAGGTCGCCGCGCTCAAGGACGATCTGTCGTACGCCCTGGCCACGACCGAGATCCGGATCCTGGCGCCGATCCCCGGCAAGCAGGCCGTCGGCGTCGAGGTGCCGAACCTCAGCCCGAACCTCGTCACGCTCGGGGACGTCTTCGACGACCTGCCGGGAAGCGCGAGCCCGCTGTCGGTCTGGCTCGGCAAGGACATCTCCGGCAACGCCGTCTGGACCGACCTCGCGCGGATGCCGCACCTCCTGATCGCCGGCACGACGGGCTCGGGCAAGTCGGGCTGCGTCAATACGATGCTGACCTCGATCCTGCTGCGCTCGACGCCCGACGACGTCCGCCTGATCCTCATCGACCCGAAGCGGATCGAGCTCTCTTACTACGAGCGCATCCCGCACCTGCTGACGCCGGTCGTCTCGAGCCCGAAGGAGGCGTCGGCGGTGCTCACCAACGTCGTCGCGGAGATGGAGCGCCGCTACGAGCGCCTCAGCGGCGTGCGGGCGCGCAACCTGCCCGAGGCGAACCGCACGTTCCGCAGCCGTGGCGAGCAGACCCTGCCGTACCTGCTCGTCGTGATCGACGAGCTCGCGGACCTGATGATGGTCTCGCCGCAGGCGGTCGAGGACGCCGTCATCCGGCTCGCACAGAAATCGCGCGCCGTCGGCATCCACCTCGTGCTCGCGACGCAACGGCCGTCCGTCGACGTGATCACGGGCATGATCAAGGCGAACGTGCCTTCGCGGATCGCGTTCGCCGTCTCGAGCCAGACCGACTCCCGCGTGATCCTCGACGCGGCCGGCGCGGAGAGCCTGCTCGGCCAGGGCGACATGCTCTTCAAGCCGCTTGGTACCTCGCGCCTCCAGCGCCTCCAGGGCGCGTACGTCAGCGAGGAGGAGATCGCGCTCGTCGTCGATCAGTGCCGCGACCAGCGTGAGCAGGAGCTCGACGAGACGCTGCTCGAGCCTGCGGAAGCCCCCGTCGCCGAGGGCGAGGGCATGGACGACGACTTCGATCCCGATTCGGACCCGCTGCTGGACAAGGCGATCGAGATCGTCGTCACCACGCAGACCGCGTCGGTCTCGCTGATCCAGCGGCGGCTGAGGGTCGGCTATACACGCGCGGGCCGGCTGATCGACATGCTGGAACGGCGCGGCATCATCTCCGGGTACGAGGGCTCCAAGCCCCGACGAGTGCTCGTGAACGAGAGTGATCTAGAGCGCCTCGTCGCGACGTAAAAAACTTACAAAAGCGTCGTGGAAACGCCTTAACTTCGCGTTAAAGTGCCCGTCCAAGACGAGAGCGCGCATCTATCCGTGCGCGTCTTTCCATGCAATGAGGGAGGTTCGTTACATGAAGGCACGCAGGCTGATCCCGCTCGGGATCGTGGCGGTCGCCGCTGTAGTGATCGCCGCAATCGCTGCGCTTGCGGCGAGCGGGTCGAGCGATGCGGCTCCGGCGCAGGGCGCGGTCCGCATCGGGCTCGTGAGCGACGTCGGTCGCTTCAACGACCGCTCGTTCAACCAGTCCGCACTCGAGGGGCTCAAGCGGGCCCAGAGGACGCTGGGCGTGAAGGGCCGCCCGGTGGAGTCCCGCCAGACGAGCGACTACGTCCCGAACCTGGCGTCGCTCGCGCGTCAGGGGTACAACCTGACCGTCTCGGTGGGCTTCCTGCTCGCCGATTCCACCAACACCGTCTCGAAGCGGTTCAAGAACTCGAAGTTCGCGATCATCGACTACTCGGTCAAGGCACCGCCGTTCAAGCGCAACAAGAACGTCCAGGGCCTGACCTTCGCGACGAACGAGAACAGCTACATGATCGGTTGCCTGGCCGCTCTCGTGGCCCAGCGTGACGGCGATAAGCACATCAGCGCCGTCGGCGGCATCAAGCTGCCGACCGTCGACATCTTCATCGCCGGCTACCGCGCGGGCGCCCGCAAGTGCGTTCCCGGCACGGTCGTCGATATCGGCTACTCGCAGGACTTCGTCGCCCAGGACAAGTGCAAGGAGATCGCGCTCAACCAGATTGCCCAGGGCTCGAAGGTGGTCTTCCAGGTGGCCGGCGGCTGCGGCCTCGGCGCACTCGATGCCGCCAAGGAGCAGAACGTCTGGGGCATCGGCGTCGACCGCGACCAGAAGTTCCTCGGTCGCCACATCATGACCAGCGCGGTCAAGAGGGTCGACCAGTCGGTGTACCTGACGGCCAAGGCCGTCAAGGACGGCAAGTTCAAGGGCGGCACCGACGCGGTGTTCAACCTCAAGAACGCCGGCGTCGGCGTGGGCAAGATCGACGCCCGCGTGCCGAAGGCGTTCATCAAGCGCATGAACGCGCTCAAGCCGCTGATCATCAGCGGGAAGATCAAGGCACCCTTGAAGCTCTAGGGCGGACTTCAGGGAATCCTGAGGCGAGGGGCGGCGAGAGTCGCCCCTCGTCGTTCTGGGGGTAGCATCGCCGGAACACGGCGACAAGGGGGGTGTTGTTGTGCGGAAGACGCACGGGCTCGCAGCGCTGCTCGCCTGCGTGCTGCTGGCAATCGGGGGGACGGCCTGCGGCGGAGACGACGACGAAGGAGGCGGCGGCGCCGCCACTACGGCGGAGGCCTCGACCGACACCGGAGGCGGCGGCGAGGAGATCACCGTCGGCCTCGTCAGCGACGTCGGTCGCTTCAACGACCGCTCGTTCAACCAGTCCGCTCTCGAGGGGCTGCACAAGGCCGAGTCCGACCTCGGCGCCAAGATCCGCCCGATCGAGTCGCGGCAGACGGCGGACTACGTCCCGAACCTGTCGACGCTCGCGCGCCAGGACTACGACGTCGCGATCGGCGTCGGCTTCCTGCTCGCAGAGGCCGTCAACACGACGGCGAAGCAGTTCCCCGACAACAACTTCGCGATCATCGACTACTCGGTGAAGGCGCCGCCGTTCAAGAGCAATCCGAACGTCCGCGGCCTGACGTTCGCGACGAACGAGAACAGCTACATGATCGGCTGCCTCGCGGCCCTGATGGCCGAGCGCGAGGGTGGCCAGAAGATCATCAGCGCGGTCGGCGGGATCAAGCTGCCCACCGTCGACATCTTCATCGCCGGCTACCAGGCGGGAGCGAAGAAGTGCGTGCCCGGCATGCGTGTTCTGATCGGCTACTCGCAGGACTTCGTCGCCCAGGACAAGTGCAAGGAGATCGCACTGAACCAGATCGCGCGCGGCTCGAAGGCGATCTTCCAGGTCGCGGGCGGCTGCGGGCTCGGCGCGCTCGACGCGGCCAAGGAACGCGCGATCTGGGGCATCGGCGTCGACCGCGACCAGTCCGACCTCGGCGCGCACATCCTGACGAGCGCCGTCAAGCGGGTGGACCAGTCGGTCTACCTCACCGCCGAAGCGGTCCAGAAGGGCGAGTTCAAGGGCGGTCAGGATGCCGTCTTCAACCTCGAGAACGAGGGCGTCGCCGTCGGCAAGATCTCGCCGAAGGTGCCGAAGGAGTTCGTCGACAAGATGAACGAGCTCAAGCCGCAGATCGTCGACGGCACGATCAAGGTGCCCGCATCGCTCTAGCGCGTTGAAGTTGCGGGGGTCGCTTCCGCCCCGTCAGAATCGCACCGCGATGGAAGCGGCCTCCGCCACTGCCCCCGTCCTCGAGCTGCGCGGGATCACGAAGCAGTTCCCCGGCGTCCTGGCGAACGACCACGTGAGCTTCGACCTCGTTCCGGGCGAGGTGCACGCTCTTCTCGGGGAGAACGGGGCGGGCAAGTCGACCCTGATGAACATCGTCTACGGCCTGTACCGCCCGGACGACGGCGAGGTGCTGCTCAAGGGCAAGCCGGTCAGCTTCAGCTCGTCCAAGGAAGCGATCCGTAACGGGATCGGCATGGTCCACCAGCACTTCATGCTCATCCCGGTCATGACCGTGGCGGAGAACATCATCCTGGCCGAGGAGCCCACGCAGGCCGGGCTGCTCGACTACGAAGCAGCCGAGAAGCGGGTCAAGGACCTGGCGGACTCCTTCAACTTCCACATCGACCCGCATGCGCGGATCGAGAACATCGGTGTCGGCCAGCAGCAGCGTGTCGAGATCCTGAAGGCGCTCTACCGGCGCGCCGACATCCTGATCCTCGACGAGCCGACGGCCGTGTTGACGCCGCAAGAGGCGGTCGAGCTGTTCGGCATCCTGAGCACGCTGAGGCGGGAGGGAATGGCGATCATCTTCATCAGCCACAAGCTGAACGAGGTGCTCGACATCGCGGACCGCGTCACCGTCCTGCGGCGCGGCAAGATGATCGACACGGTTCCCACGGAGGGGGCGACCCGGGAGGGCCTGGCCCGGCTGATGGTCGGCCGCGAGGTGCTGCTGCGGGTCGACAAGACGCCGGGGACGCCCGCCGAGGTGCTGCTCGACGTCGAGGGGCTGACCGTGCTCGACGACCGCGAGCTGGAAGCCGTGCACGACGTCTCCTTCCAGGTGCGCGCCGGCGAGATCGTCGGCATCGCCGGGGTCGACGGCAACGGCCAGACGGAGTTGATCGACGCGGTGACGGGCCTACGGAAGGCGCAGGCAGGACGGGTGACGGTCGCCGGCAAGGAGATCACGAACGACGGTGCGCGCGAGGCGCTCGATGCCGGGCTCGGGCACATTCCGGAGGACCGCCATCGCCGCGGGCTCGTGCTCGACTTCACCCTGGCCGAGAACATCGCGCTGCACGACTACAACGAGCCGCCCGACTCACGGTTCGGCTGGCTCTATCCGAGCCGGCTGATCGCCCGGGCGCGGCGCCTCCTCCAGGCGTTCGACGTGCGCGGCGGCGGGCCGCTGACGCGGGCCGCGTCGCTGTCGGGCGGCAACCAGCAGAAGGTCGTCGTCGCGCGGGAGGTCGAGCGCGATCCTCGCGTCCTGCTCGCCGCCCAGCCGACGCGGGGGCTCGACGTCGGCGCGATCGAGTTCGTCCATCGCCGGCTCGTCGAGGAGCGCGACCAGGGCCGCGCGATCCTGCTCGTCTCGCTCGAGCTGGAGGAGATCCTGTCGCTCGCCGACCGCATCCTCGTCATCTACGAGGGCCGGATCGTGGGTGAGTACGGACCGGACGTCACGCCGGAGGAGCTCGGCTTCGCGATGACCGGAGGGACGGAGGAGCAGGCGGCGTGAGGACGTCCGCTTGAGCGAGTCGCCCGGCGGCGTAACGCCGCCCCCGGAGCTGCCTCCCGCGACACCCGGTCCCCCGAGCGTGGCCGCGCGACTGGCGTTCTATCAGCGCGCGGGCGGGATCGTGACGCCCGTTCTGACGGCGATCCTCGCCTTTCTCGTCGGGGGGATCGTCGTCGCGGCGACCGGCCACAACCCGCTCACGACCTATAGGGAGATCTTCAACGGCACGGGCCTCAACTGGTTCTTCCAGGTCGGCAACCACGACATCGGGTTGCCGTTCAGCGACGCACGGGTCTGGTTTCCGTGGAATGTCAACGACGCGGAATCCGAGGCGGCGTTCAACCTGCAGCAGACGCTGCTCGTGGCCGTTCCGCTCGTCTTCACCGGGCTGGCGGTCGCGTTCGCGTTCAGGTGCGGCCTCTTCAACATCGGCGGCCAGGGCCAGTACATCGTCGGCGCGATGGTCTCCGTCTGGGTCGGCTCGTCGTGGGCCGGGATGGCGACGGGGTTCCACATCGTGCTCGC